>JAFVDY010000064.1 GCA_017478265.1 Muribaculaceae bacterium
AGCGAACACAACCTCTGGAGCGATAGCGAAACCGTTGTTGAAACGATACTCAAAGAACATGCCGGCTTGATAGTTGGCCTGCATACCATGCTTAACGTCCTTACCCCAGAAGTTGGTGAGGTCGAAACCTACCTTGGGACCAAAAGTGAAGTTGCCTTGAGCGTTAGCAGCTCCAAGACCCATAATCATGCACACGAGTGCGATTGCAATTTTCTTCATAATTTAAAAATTAAAAAAACACTTAATAATCTTTATATTCTATGTAAAAATCTATTGAATTCGCTTGAAATTCGCCGCAAAATTACTAATAAAGTTTAAAACGCGGGCAAAGTAGAGGAAAAACAGGACAGTTTAGGAGCGCAAAGGTTTACATTTTTGACCACATTGCGGCGAAAAAGAGCTATTTTTCGAGAGATTTGACGGAAGTCTCGCAGGACTCTGAGAGCTCGGAGGTGGCGGAGTCGTTTTTTTTGACGCGGAAGGTGACGAAGCGGTTGTAGGCGTAATTGGCGAGGGTGTAGAAAACCATACCGATGACCATGACGATATTTTGTCCTGTGTTCTTCATCGGGAGCCAGGGAATTTCAGCCATATTCTTCATGCCGCAACCCTCGAGGAGTATCAGACTGACGAGACCTTGCAGCATCCAGCAGAGGAGAAATCCTCCGACGAAGAGTCCGGCTTCGCGCCAGAAGTTGCCTCCCGTTTTGAACACCCACCGCCGGTTCCACACGAAGCTATTGACAACGCCCAGCACGTAGCCTGTCGCGTTGCTCAGGCCGTATGGCAGGCCCAAGAGTGTGTTCATGACGTAGAAGGCGGCAAGCGTGATGAGAGTGTTGCTCACGCCTATCACTCCGTACTTAAGGAGTTGAATTATAGTAGTTGCCGTGGCTTGTCGTACCATAATAGTTGCTATTGATAATCCTTTTCGAGGTTTTTATCACCATATTTGGTCATGGCCGGCATCGACCAGTTGTGCTTGACGGCGAAGAAACGAACGGCGATGATGATCACGCCGCAGGCAATCTGCTGCGTAATGGCCGATGCGCCAAACAGTCCTACAATCCAGTAAAGCAAACCACCGGCGATACAACAGGTTGCATATATTTCCTTACGGAAGACGAGCGGCTGCTCGTTGATGAAGACATCGCGCAAAACTCCACCCATAGCACCTGTGATAGTACCCATGATGATAGCGACCCACATCGGAAATCCCATCATGAGAGTTTTGTAGATACCGACATCGACGAAAAGCGCGAGACCAAACGCGTCGAAAATGTAGTAAAGACCTTCGATTTTAACCAGATATTTACGCAACAATATCACTACCGCGAGCGCTGCGACAGTTGCCACGCAATACCATACATCGAGCATCCAGAAGGGGTTGACACCGAGAAAAACGTCGCGCATGGTACCGCCACCGATAGCCGTCACAAAGCCTACGCTATATGCACCGAACCAATCGAAACGCTTGACTGCGGCCAGTCGAATGCCACTGATGGCATAGAATAGCGTGGCTACGATTTCGAGAGCATATTCGAAGCCCGTAAGTTGCTGTATGACGTTTATCGAATTCATTGCTGCGATATAGAAAGATACTTAACGCACTATAATGCCTACGTCGGTAATCCCTTCGAGACGGTCGATATTGTCCATCGCTTGCCAAACGACCACTTTCGAGACGCTAAGCGGGTCGACATCCTGCGCGACTACCGCCGAAGCCTGGTATAGAGCACCGAAACCCGCTCCGAGTCGCGTTCCGTTTCCGTCGCTGAGATGGAAGTTGACGTTGCGTCGCTCGACGTGTGCCGTGCTGTCGATGAGGTCAACCACAAGGCTGAGGTTTTGGTACTTATAGTCGTCGCGATGCCTTATAGCGACCTCAATGTCGTGGCGTCGCGAGCTATCGCCCCATTGCGGCACGAAAGCGAACGACAGCGTTTTGCTCCATCCGTCGGCGGGCACCGCGCGGTACTCGCCGTGAGGTCTGGAGTCGAGGTTACAAGCCGTAGCGAGCATCGTAATCATGAAAATGACGACAGCGACGAGGATGTTGTTCCCCGTCACTGCCACTGCCGGGCGACGAGAGTTATTCGCCCTTGTTTCCGTCGGCAGGCTTTCGGTTGCTATTGTCGCGGTTAGTACGGTCATTGTTACGATTGTTGCCTTGACGGTTTCGCTGTCGCCGTTGCCGATTGTCGTTGTCGGCCGGCTTATTGTCGCGTTGCGCCTTATTGTCGTTAGGCTTTCGCGGCTTGTCTTGACGTTCCGGTTTCTTTTCGTCGTCGCGTCGCTTTTCGCACCTGTTCTTGTCGGGGCGCGGTTTCTTCTTCTTTTTCTTCTTGTCGAAGCGGCTGATGCTGTCCTGACCGACGAGGTCGCCGTAAGCGCTTTTAACCGTTTCCTTGGATGACGCCTCGCCTTGCAGTTTCTCCGGCTTGACACCGTCGCGATTGAGCGCTATCACCTCTCTTACCCTTTCGGGAGAAAGAGTTACGGCGTTGGCGAGCATTCGCTTGTCGGTGGAATACGTCATCTCGCGCCGGTAAACGTCGGTCTTGAAGTGGTAGTAAGTGCCATCGGCCGTTTCGAGAGGCACATCGCGCGGTGGCAGCTGTCGTACCGCCTCGACGTAGCCATCAACCTCGAAATTGATACAGCACTTGAGCTTGGCGCATTGTCCGGCGAGCTTCTGCGGGTTGAGCGAGATGTCCTGAAATCGTGCCGCACTCGTTGCCACCGACACGAAATTCGTCATCCACGAAGCGCAGCAGAGAGGCCGTCCGCACGGTCCTATGCCACCGATGCGTCCGGCTTCCTGGCGGGCGCCGATTTGCTTCATTTCGACACGAATTTTGAATACGTCGGCAAGTACCTTGATGAGCTGCCGGAAATCGACACGTCCGTCGGCGATATAGTAGAAGATCGCTTTGTTCCCGTCGCCTTGATACTCGACATCACCGATTTTCATGTTCAGGTTGAGGTCGGCGGCGATTTTTCTTGAGCGTATCATGGTGTCGACCTCACGCGCTTTGGCGGCTTCGAAGCGTTCGATGTCGGCCTGTTTCGCCTTACGGAAGACCCGTAATATTTCTATGTCGGGACGTAGGTTGGCGCGCTTCATTTGCAGCTTAACCAGCTTTCCCGTCATAGCCACGGTGCCGATATCGTGTCCCGGGTTAGCCTCAACAGCCACGAGGTCGCCCTCGTGCAGGTCGAGGTTAGCCGAGTTGCGATAGAATCCGCGTCGCGTGTTCTTGAAGTGAACCTCTACCAGATTGTCGTCGGTGGTGTTGCCCGGTACATCTGCGAGCCAGTTGCACGCGTGCAGGTTGGAGCGGCTGTCGTTGTCGCAAGCGGCGCAACACGACTTTCCGCAGTCGACACACTTATCGGCGGCGGGCACCTCGACGGGCGCGGCAGCTACTTGTTGTTTATCCTTATTCATTGTGTAACAATCTAAGGCTCAACAATTACTTGGCATAACTTACGGCACGCGTCTCACGAATGACGGTAATGCGCACCTGTCCGGGATATGTAAGTTCGTCTTGAATTCTCTTAGCGATTTCGCCCGAGAGTTTTTCTGTTTCCTCGTCGCTGATCTTGTCGGCTCCGACGATTACGCGCAGTTCGCGCCCCGCCTGTATGGCATAGGTCTTGACAACGCCGGGATAAGACATTGCGAGGTTCTCTAGGTCGTTGAGACGCTTGATATAAGCCTCGACCACCTCGCGTCGGGCTCCGGGGCGTGCTCCAGAGATAGCGTCGCACACTTGAACGATAGGAGCGTAGATACTTGTTGCCTCCTCCTCGTCGTGGTGAGCACCGATGGCGTTGCAGATGTCGGGCTTTTCCTTGTATTTCTCGGCGATTTTGCTACCGAGAATAGCGTGCGGCAGTTCAGGCTCGTCGTCGGGCACCTTGCCGATGTCGTGCAACAGACCCGCGCGCCGCGCCTTCTTCGGGTTGAGTCCCAGTTCGCTTGCCATTGCCGCGCAGAGGTTGGCCGTTTCGCGAGAGTGTTGCAGCAGGTTTTGTCCGTAGCTCGAGCGGTACTTCATCTTACCGATCAGACGAATAAGCTCGGGGTGCAGTCCATGTATACCCATGTCGATAGCCGTACGCTTTCCAGTTTCTATAACCTCTTCCTCAACCTGCTTACGCACCTTGGCCACTACCTCCTCGATGCGAGCCGGGTGGATACGTCCGTCGGCCACCAGCTGGTGTAGAGCCAGACGAGCTATTTCGCGACGTACGGGGTCGAAACCGCTGAGTACAATAGCCTCAGGCGTGTCGTCGACGATGATTTCGATGCCGGTAGCTGCCTCGAGAGCGCGAATATTTCGTCCTTCGCGTCCGATGATACGTCCTTTTATTTCGTCGTTTTCGATGTGGAAAACGGTGACGGCGTTCTCGACGGCCGTTTCGGTGGCGACGCGTTGTATAGCTGTGACGATGATGCGTTTCGCCTCCTTGTTGGCGGTAAGCTTAGCGTCGTCCATGATGTCGTTGATATAGCTTGCGGCTGCGGTCTTAGCCTCGTCCTTTAACGACTCGACCAGTTTCTCTTTAGCTTCCTCGGCGCTGAGACCGCTCACGTGCTCAAGCGTGTTGCGTACGCTCTTTTCCATTTTGTCGACCTCCTTCTTACGATTGTCGAGGGCGATAACTTCCTTCTCGAGGTTAGCCTTGAGGTTGTCGTTTTCGTTCTTCTTGCGTTGCACCTCGCCTTGAAGCTGGTTGAGTTGCAGTTCGCGCTGTTTGAGTTTAGCCTCGCTCGATTGAACTTTCGCCAGACGCGCGTTGGCCGTTTTCTCACTCTCACTCTTTATCGCCATTCCCTCCTCTTTGCCTTTGAGAACTTCTTTTTTCTTAAGCATATCGGCCTCGAGTCGGGCTTTTTCCAGAATAGTGTTGGCTTGCGACTTGGCGTTGCGCGTAGAGTAGCGTAGTGCCCCATAGACACCCGCCGCGAGCGCCACGATCGCCGCCAGAATAGGGATTAAAAATGTCATCATTACTAATATGTCTAATTTAAAATAATTTATGTTAATAAAAAAGCACCGTCGGCTTTCACGTGAGTTTGGCCGGCATCTGTAATCTCGGAGATGAGATGCGCCAACCCGACTCGCCGTTGAAGCAAGCAGTGCAGGAACCTTTAATTCAGAAGTATATAATCAAATATATGGCTGACGCACAAGTCGCCCGAGTGATTAAATCTTCACCACCACCTCGTCGAGTTTTTTCTCGAAAGTAGTCAAGAAGTCGTTAACCGCCACATTACGGTTGTACTCCTGTGCATAAAGTAGCGCGAACTGGAAAGCGACCCTCGCCATCACCTCAAGCGGCGAGCATGTTTCGCTAAATTCGGCGTTCCACTTGTCCCACAGTTTTTTGACAAGTCGCTCCGTTTCGCGGTAACTCGGTTCATCGTCACGATTGATGCTCAGCGGTATAGCCGGCAAATCGGCGATGCGGATCCATATATTTATTTTTTCTTGTTCGTTAGTCGTTGCCATAGGCATCATTCATTAAGTTGAGAGATGCACTTGTCAATGTCCCGCACTATCTGCGATATGAGAGCTCGCGTCCGGGCCACGCTATCCTGATTAGGCGCGATGTCGCGCGCCATCTTGAGGTAGTCGTTGCTTTGCTGCAATTTTTCGTTTTCCAGCCGCAATTTTTCGATTGAACGTCGCAAATTGTCATTGTCGTTTTTGAGAGCAGCATATTGATTGTGCAGCAGTCGATATTTCTCAACAAAGACATCGCTTTTGCTGAGCAATCGAGACAATGTTTCGTGCAGTTCAGTCGCCATATCACTTCAAATTTCGCCGCAAAATTACAAAAAATTCGTCAAAAACGGGTGAAAAAGTCAAAAAAGTTGATTAGAGGAAAAGAAATAATGCGTTTTTGTTGTACATTTGCGGTTAATTTAACAAAATTTATGTTTCAACGAGGGCCAAAAATCGATTTAGAGTCGCAAGTATCGCGATATATCCAAGAACAGGGGTTACCCGGAAAAGATAGTAGCGCGCTTGTGGGCGTGAGTGGCGGAGCCGACAGCATAGCGTTGCTTACGTTGCTGTTGCGCCTGGGCTACCGCTGCGTGGCGGCTCACTGCGATTTCCACCTGCGTGGAGCTGAGGCGGAGCGCGATCGTGAATGGGTGGAGCATTACTGCCGCGAGCTTGGGTTGGAGCCTATTGTGGTACACTTCGATGTGGCGACATACTGCCGCGAGCATAAGGGAGTGTCGGTGGAGATGGCTTGCCGCGAGTTGCGTTACGCATGGTTTGAACAGCTACGCCGCAAGCGCGGTTTAGACTTCATAGCCGTAGCCCACCACCGCGACGACAATATCGAGACCTTCCTGCTGAACGCCACCCGCGGCACCGGCCTCGCGGGGCTCAAGGCGATGACGCCCCGCGCGGGTCACATTGTGCGTCCGCTGTTGGGCGTGAGTCGCAAGCAGATTGAGGAGTACCTGCGCGAGCAGGGCATCGCATGGGTGACCGACAGCAGCAACGCCGACTGCGAGTACCGTCGCAACGCGTTGCGCAACATAGCCGTTCCGGCTCTGGCTCGCACAGCGCCTCAGGCGCTTGAGGGCATCGCCACTACCATTGAGAACGTGAGGCGCAACCACTCGCTTTACAGCGAACTGGTGGAGCACGAGAGGCGGCGGCTGATAGTCGGCAAGACTATTGACACGGAACGGCTGTTGACGTTCGACAGTAGCGCTACGCTGCTATATGAGGTGGTTCGCGACCATGGGTTCAGCTATGAGCAGTGCCGCGAGGCCATTATGGCGCTACGCGCAGAAACGCATGACGGTAGCCGATATTTCTACAGCGCGAGCCATCTGCTGCACGTGGGCAGCGACGGCACGCTGAGCATCGAGGAGATAAGCGAACGTGACGAGGGCGAATACCAATTCACGCTCGCGGGCATAGCCGAAGCCCGATTGCCGCTGTCCTTGAGCGCGGAATTGGTGAACGACCGACAGTTCTCCCCTACCCTTGTCGACGGCAAAAGTTCGATAGCCGTCGACGCGCAGGCGGCCGATACGCCGCTTGTGCTGCGGCATTGGCGCGAGGGCGACCGTATTCAGCCATTTGGGATGGCTGGAGCGCGCCTGCTGAGCGACGTGTATAACGACCTGCATCTGCCGGCGCACGAGAAGCGCCGGCAATGGGTGGTGACGCGGGCCGACGGCACGGTGCTGTGGGCGATAGGCGCCCGGGCGTCGAGTCACTACAGCGTGAAGCGCGGCGCGGCGTTCTACATCGTATCTATCAAACGGTAAATCAACTATTTACACAATAAAGCAGGAGGCCTGCCCTAATGAATAGGGGTAGACCTCCTGATGTTAGGTTAAATGGCTTTAAGCCTTTGGGTGATTACTCACCGGCGAGGATAATGCCATAGAGAGCGCTGACGTCGCCTGCGTTGACACTGCCGTCACCATTGAGGTCGAACTTAGCATCGCTGTTGCCACCGAGGATAGCCTCGTAGAGCGAGCTTACGTCGCCTGCGTTGATACTGCCGTCACCGTTGATGTCGCCATTGGGAGCCGACTCAGTCTTGGTAACAACGAGAACCATGTTCTCAGCATCGGCGGGTTCGGGATTGAAGGCGAAGTTGTAGATACCCTCGTTCTCGAAGTAGAGGTTCTCGCCAGGGACGAGCATGGTGATGTTGTTGCCTAGTTGCTCTTCGGTTACCCAGAAGAGACCCTCGCTTTGAGCGCCAATCCAAGTCCAGGTGCCCTCAACGGTGGGATCGCTTTCGAGACGCGGGATCATAACGACCTTCATCTCCGAGTTAGCGGCTACGCTGACAGCCTCGAGTTTCCATTCGCCGTTGTCGTTGGGTTCGAGAGCGAGTTGTACCTGTTGGTTGTCCCAGTCGCCACCTTGAGCGATGATTACCGAGTAAGAGTGGACATAAACAGGGTCGGGCTCAATTTCGCCGGAAACGCTAAGCCACGAGAAGTCTTCAGCTACAAAGAAGTCGAAGGTACCGCCTTGCTCGAAGTAGACGTTCTGGCCTGCATCGGTCGCGTCGAGAGAGATTTCGCTACCGCTATTGAGGAAATCCTCAGTAATCCAGAATTTACCTTCGCTTACGGCGCCAATCCATTGCTCGCCGGCAATCTTCATCTTCTTAACCACCTTGAACTCGAATCCGGAGGGGATTTTCTGATCTTCAAGAGCCCAAGCCGAGCCGTTGAATTCCATAGGCAGCTCAACCTTGTTCTCCCAAAGTTCATCGTCGGCGCCAATGATGTAAACGCCAAGTAGCTCATCCTCAACAGGGTCGCCAAAGCCGGTAACGGTGAGGACTCCGTCCTTGTCGATTACGAGGGTGTACTCAGCCTCGCCTGCGAGGTTGAGGTTTTGTCCATCGACGAGTTGAACGCTGTTGTTCTCCTCGGTGAGAGTCATAGCCTCAACGCCACCTAACCAAGAGCCGGTTTCGTCGCGCACCTTAAATTCGCCACTGAAGGTGTAGGTGAGCTTGAAGTTGTCACCATCCTTGACGAAGGGCACTTGAGTCTCTTGGTCCCACCCGTTGAAAGCACCGATCAGGTAGTAAGCGGGGTCGACAACCACAACATCGGCAGCCACCACTTTCACTTGGTGGTTGTCGGGGTTGTACATAAAGGTGTAGTTTCCTGCAGCCGCGGTCTTCCAAGAGTTGTTGCTACCGGTGGAAGTTTCTTCCCATTCACCTGTTGGGGTAGCGCCATTAGTGGAAGGACGACGCACGTCCCCCCATCCGGTAGCTCCGTCGGGGGTGATTGCGAAGTACTTGCCTGCGGGCACGTCGTTGACGGTAACGGTGTAGATACCGTTTTCAAGAGTCATATGCACACCGCCTGCGGGATCCCAGTTCCAGCCACCCAGAGGGCTGTCGCCAATGATGGCAGCGGCATTAGCGTTAACGCCGATGAGAGCGCAAACGGCCAAAAGAATCAAAGAGTAAAATTTCTTCATGCCTTAATAGTTGGTTTTAAATAGTTAGTAATTGAATTAATTAGTTATTGTAGGTTTACAATGTTCAATTTGTTTGAAAAATACGGTTTCAAGCCGCAAATATACGAAAAATATTTTAAAACCAAATATTTTAGCGATAAAAATGTGGTGCCGGCTGATTAGCGGACGTTATAAAACAACAACTTGGAACAACTCATAACAACATTTTTTTAGTTCGACAGTGGTGAAGGTATTTTAAACTACAAATTTAACGAATTAAACGAATTGAACAAATTATTCTTTGGTTGAGTGGGACACTGGTTGGGACTTCTTACATCGAAGGGGTGGGACACTAGTCCACATCTTACATCTTACACATTTTACATCTTACATCAAGTAAGCATCCGTTGTGCGGCTTGGGAGGCGATGGCGATGAGGGTGTCGGGCACGTTGGCGGCGTGGAGGAATGGTCGGTCGGCGCGCAGGAGTTCGTTGAAGCGTTCGGTGTTTCCGTCGAGTGCGGCGATGGCGAGCGCGTAGCGGTCGGCGGCGTCTTTCAGTCGTCCGGTGATGAGCAGCAGGTGACCGTAGTTGAGTTGGTCGGCGGCCGAAGGTTTGTCCTCGTCAATTATCTTGCGGTAGTAGTTCTCGGCTTGATCGTAGTTTTTGGCCAGCATCAGGCACCAGGCGAGCGGTCGCCACGCGCGGTGTCGCTTGTCGTCGAGGAAGTCGACCTTGTAGTAGCATTTGGTTGCCTCGGCAATGTTGCCCGCGTCGAGCAGTGTGCGCGCAAGGTTGAGCAGTGTGCCCACATTGTCGGGCTTGACATTGAGCGCCCGGTTGTAGAAATCGATAGCGGCCTCGTTGTCGCCCAGAGCACGATAGCAAGCGGCGAGATGACGCAGGTTCCATACGTCGGCCTCGTCGACGAGCACGTATTTCTTATACGCCTCGATAGCCTCGCGGTGGTTTCCCAGACTCTGATGAGCGAAACCGATCTTCTGGTAGTAGATGGCATCGGCGCCACCGCGCTCGAGCAGAGCTGTGAAATAGTCGATGGCATCGGCATAAAACCCATTTTTGAAGTAGAACTCGCCAATGGTTGAGAGTAGCGTAGGGTTGTCGAGCATCGACTCTATGAATGGCGTTCCGAACAGGCTGAAATTCGTATTGAACACCTGATAGAACTCCTGCTTACGCGAGAAGAGTTTGAAGAAGCGATAAAGGTCTTTAATATATGTGTTCAGCAACAGGTCGCGCTTCGATTGCTCCGGAATAGCCTCGGTAGAGCGGATTTCGTTGAGGGCGTCCTGCTGTTGGCTGAACTGCTGCGCCATGAGTTGCTGTTGCTGTTCCGGCATAGATGAGAGCGAGAGGAAGATGGAGTATTTGTCGCTATTGCAGAGCATAGGCATCTGCTCGAGCACACGCGCCATGGCGCGTTGGTGCTGTTGCGAGGCCGAGGTGACTGCCGTGTGGCCGAGGTGGAAGGGCATGAACCAGTTGGCGAGCGAATTGAAGAACGGGTAGAACTTCAGATTGGAGAAAGTGGAGATGTATACATCGTCGCCCTCGAGATGCATATCGTTGAATTCCTGCATTTTGCGTTCTATACCGCTATCTTTTAGCCATTTACTCCATTGAGGGTTTTCCTCGAGGTCGATAATTGTTTCCTCTGGATTCTTGCCTCGCCGCATACTCTTGAGCATCTCCGGCGTGAGTTTTTTGATGTCGGGGATAAGGTCCTCGCTCATGGCTCGGGAGATGTTCTCGGTGTTACGCGCGCGCACCAGCCGGGTGAAAGCGATTTGCAGGTCGTTCTGCCAATGTGTCAGTCGGGCGAGCGCCTCGAGTCGCAGGCCGACATCGTCGCGCCAACGCAAGCGATTGCGGTAGATTGAGAGAGAGATTACGATTGCCACAATGGCTCTCGCGGCCACCTCGGGACAGTGGTCGGCGGTCAATTCGTAGGCATCGCAAAGCAGGAAAAACTTACGGCTGTCGAAAAACTTCGTTATTCCCAGCAGCAGTGCCGAGAGTAGCAGGCACTTGAAATGCGAGGGGATATCGTCGGCGGCGATGCTTTGGCGCACGATTTCAGCGTCATCGGCCGTAGTGGGGAACGAAGTCCACACCGAGTTGAACGCAGTCACCTCAATTTGCTCGCATTGCCGGTTGAGGTCGTCGACCACAGCGTCGTTGCCTTCGGCCGCCGAGAGCAGTTCGATTTTATTTCTCGCCTGACGATATGAAGCCAACAGCTGTGAGAGAGGCGTCTGCCGGTCGGCATTACGTCGGGTGTAGAAGAGGTCTAAGCTCAGTGGCGCGGCGAGCGAGGCTACAGCGCGGTCGGAGATTTCGTAGAGCGCGGTAACAGTGTCGGTCAAGACCTTCTCGCGTTCAGGGTCGTGCGCCCCTTGGGACACATATTGCAGCATATAGCGATAGGCCGTAGCCGCGGTGTCGAGCCGCTGCCTGAGCGCGTAGTCGCCTGAGTTGTCGACCAGTTGCTCTACGGCGTTGAGCGCCGCGAGCACGTTGAGCCCTGCCAGAGCAGAGCGTATCTGATTCTGTTGTAATTTCAGTTCATTGAGTGTCATACAAAAGACTATATAGCAAAAATCGTGCAAAAAGCGACAGCGGAACGAAATTGTACATTAACACAATTCGTTCCGCCGCTAAAAGATGCAAGTATCTAAAGCCTATCGCGTCAAAATAATTGAATAGAGCGCCGAGACATCGCCGGCGTTGACCGAGCCGTCGCCGTTAAGGTCGAATGCCGAATCGGAGTCGCCTGAGAGAATGGCCTCGTAGAGAGAGCTGACGTCGCCGGCGTTCACCGAGCCGTCGCCGTTGAGGTCGCCCGGCGTGGCTGGCGTGTCGTCCGGTTCAAGCACATTGAAGCCGAGCTCGAAGCAAGCGTAGCACGCTGCCCAGTCGCGCGAGGCGAGCGCGATATCGCTGTTGACGGGCCTGAACCGTTGCGCCTCCATGCCGTTGTCGCGACCGCGCGACACGGTGAAGAGTCGGCTTCCCGTCGCGGCCATCACCTGCGAGGTGGGCATCGAGCCACCTGCGATCAGCGTTATCATCTCGTCGGCGGCGAGAGTAGTCTTGTCGAGCGCGCTGAGCGTGACCGCACTGCCATTCCAGCAGTAGCCATATAGGAATACGCGGTTGTCGTCCTGTTCGGCGCTCTCGAAAGCACCCATATAGCCCGTGATAGCGCCTGTGGAGGGGAAAGCCTTGCGGCTGGTGGTGGCGGCGAGCAGCGAACCGTTGTCGAGGTCGAATTTGAATACGAAACCCTCTCGCGGACTATTGGATACAGTGGAAGCCACGTCAGTTATTACAAAGTTGCCCATACCCGTGAGCCATAAGTTGTCGCCTGCGACGTTGAGAGTGTTGGCCTGGAAAAAAGGTTTCTTTGCATTGATTGAGTCGGCCTGCAAGACGTTGATCCATTTCGCCTTAAGGTCGCCATCGAGTCGCATTGTGATGAGCGCATGATTGTCGCTACGCAGTGAGAAGTCGGCACCGGCGAGCTTCATAGCCCCTGTGCCGGCGGCGATGAAGTTGAGCAGCAAGTCGTCGCCACAGCGCGCGAGCACGGGCGAAGTCTCGACAGTAGCCACTCCCTCGGTCACGCGATAGTCGAGTAAGAGTCCGTCGGGATTAAAGCGAGCGATGAAGATGTCGCCGCGTGTAGCTTGCGCGTCGCCGTTCCAGTCGGCGGTGTTGTGTGGCGTGAGCGTGAGCGTAGAGCCGTCGGCGCACTTGATGGTCAGCGGATTGCAGTATCGTCCGGCCACTATGAAGTTGCCGCTTGCGTCGGTGGTCAACCCCGACAGATAGAAAGCCGAGGTGGTTGGCTTATCGGAGCCCGGCTGTGGTGCGTTGGAGACGTTGAGCATCTTGGTCCACAGCAGATTACCATCGGCATCGACCCGCATCATCAGGCCTTGATAGAATCGGCTGTCGTCGTCGGAAGCAAGCGTCCAGCTGAGAGACGTAGCTTTGCCGGCGGCATCGACGATGGTAAAGGGGTGAGTACCCCGCCCATCGGTATGGCGGATGACCGCCGTAACTATTAGCGAGCCGTCGGGCAGCAGGCCGATATTGCCGTTGTTGCTCTGCAAGTCGCCCTCGGTGGAATAGAGGCACCACTGAAAGTTGCCGTCATGGTCGAGTTTGACGAGGTTGAGGTTGTTGTTGGTGCCATTGCCATTGTAGACCGCCCCTGTCGCCACATGCGTATTGTCGAAATAGACGGCGAGCGATGGCGCTTTGGCGACTGAGCTGCCCGCGGTAGAGAGGTAGTAAACCGCATCGCGGTCGAGCGCCATGTCGATGCCCATATCGGAGACGTCGCTATCGAGCAAGTGAGCCCAAGCGCCGGCTACCGAAGATGAGAGTTGAGTGCCGGCCGAAGCGCCGACACCCAACATCATCATAATTAGAGTAAAAGCTGCTTTTATTCGCATAATATTTTTCGCTTTGTTTTGATTAGAGGTTTAGCGGACAATAATCTTGGAACCCGCGGCGATGTAGACACCCTGCGGCAGAGCTACGGTGTTGCGGCCGGCGGTGGCGTTGACGCGAGCCACGCAAGCGCCGCTTACGCTATAAATTTCGACCGTTTGCGCCTTGTCAGCGACAATATTGGCGACCCCGTTGCCACCATAGACGGTCAGGCTAGCCTCGCCCTCGGCGCGGACGCTATTGATAGCTGTCGAGACCTTCTCGGGCAGCTTGTAGCCGGCCACGAAGCACGAGAAATTGGCGAGCGCGGCGTTGGAGAAGGCGTTGTCGATCGAAGCGCCCGCGTTCCTGTTGCGGAACATGAGGTAGACGTTGTTACCGTCGGCCGCTACGCCCTGTACGTCGCTCGACGAGGAGTAGAGCTCAGCTTGATCCTCGGTTTCGAGTGTTTCGGCGTTGAGGCGCTCCACCTTAAGCGGTTTGTTGAGTACGTGGCTGAAGATGTAGGGTTTATTATCCTCGTTGACGAGCACGCTGAAGTCGCCCTCTTGCGCTGTGGTACCGGCACGTCCGGCGGTGAGTTCGCCCGTGGCGGCATCGCCCTTGAGCAATAGCGCTGCGCGAGCGAGTGAGCCGGTAGTGACATTCAACTCATCTACAGCCATCTTCGCCTTGCCGGCAATCCATAGAGTGCCGTTTATTTCGTCGATGAAAGGGGTCTGCAAAGCCGAGCCCGTGAGCGAGCAAGCGTAATACTTGAGATAGTTGACGCTCAGGTCGGGGTTGAGGCTTGCCACAGTGATGGCGGCATTGGCGTTGGCCGCGGTGACGGAAGCCGAGCCGAGGGTAACGTCGGTGCCGGCGATACCGTTGACGAGGGCGAGCAGATAGAGTTTGCCGTTCTTATAGCTGAGCGCGAGAGGAGCCTCCTTGGTAGCCTCGCCGCCGGTGGTGAGATGAGCGGCGTAGTTGCCGTTGGCATCGAACTTAATCAGGAAGATGCTACCGCCGTTGGCGGGGTTGTCGTTGTCGTTGTGGAAGGGCACGACAACATCGCCGAGATAGAGATTGCGCACGTTGCGGCCGGTGATGAAGACGTTGCCCGCCTTGTCGACGGCGAGTCCGCCGGTCCAGATGGCTTGGGTGGTGAGCGCCGTTTTGCCAGTGGCGGGAGTGGTGTCGGCCGTGATGAGCCTGGTCCACTCAATAGCACCATCGGTCGAGACCTTAGCTACAATCGCTCCATAAACATTGCTGCCATCGACGAGGCCCCAATCGCTGAACGAAGTGGCACGGCCGTTGGCGTCGACAATGGTGACGGGGCGGTCTTGCTTCGAGAGCGTGTGGCGCGCGAGCAGGTAGAGCACAGCGCCGCCATCGGCAGTGGGAGCGAGGTAGCAGCTGTTGGCGGTGAAGTCGCCGTCGGTACTGTTTACAGCCCAAAGGAGGTTACCGTCCTTGTCGGTTTTTACAAAGAAGAGGCTGTTGGAGCCGCTGTTGCTATCCTGAATGGTGCCGGGAGTGACCGCTTGCGTGCCGTACAGGATTTGGTCAGACTCGCTTTTGACCGCGCCCGAACCCAGGATGTAGATGCCCGAGCCGTCGCGAGCCAGAGCGATGTCGCTACCCTGGGTGGTGCCGTTGGTGGCGGTGATTGTTTGTCCCCACAGGGTGGTGGTTTCGTTAAGGTTTTGCGCCATCGCGTTGCCTGCGCCCAGTGCGAGGACGGCGATAGCTAAAAGAGAGTAAATTTTCTTCATAACAATTTAATATTTAGAGTTTTAATAATAATTTTCGATTAAACACACGACTTTTACGGCTGCAAAGGTACCGCCAATAAGAGTAATACGAAATAGCAAAAAATGGCGAATTTGGGGCAGTATGCTAACATAATTTGGTGAAAACGTAAATAAAATAGGCGTTTAATTTGGAGAAGTGCTGCGAATGTTGTAAATTTGCGGGGTAAAACCGGATTGTTTTAATAATTTATGGATATGAAAACGATTTTGACAGTGGCGGTGATGGCGGTAGTGGCTATGGCCGCGAGCGTACAGGCGCAAGTGTGCGCCTACATCATCGACGGTAGCGGAACGGCCACCAACATTCGCGCCGGCGCCGGAGGCAAGGTGGTGGCGTCAGTGCCAAACAACGGCGACGAAGGCCATGTGGTGACACTGAAAAGTGTGAAAGACGGCTGGTGGCGCATCGAGCCGGAGATTGACGTGTATGGCGACAATGAGCGGCTGATTGAGTTGAGCGGCTCAAACACGGGCTATTGGGTACACCAGTCGGTGCTTGAGTTAGGCATCGCTGGCGACCCTACCAACAGCCTGCGCTCGAAGCCGTCGCGCAAATCGAAAGTGGTGAAAATCCCAGACAGCTGCGAACTCAGCTTCCGCCCGATTGAGTTGAGCGGAAAATGGCTGAAAGTAAAAAGTGTCGACGGCAAAGTGACCGGCTGGCTACATAGCGACCGGATTTGCTTCAATCCGCTCACCACTTGCCCTTAAAAGTCGTAGCCAATCGACAGGAAGAAGGCCACGCGATGAGTGTAGCTGTTCCAACCTATTGAGGCTCCTAGGGGACCGACGAAGTTGCTATTGTAGAAATACGACAGGCTTACACCCCATAGCGGACCTTGATCGAATAGGTTCTTCATCTCGCGGCTATGCTCTGCCACACTGCCGTCGAGCAAGATGAAATGCTTGGAGGCGAGGCGTTGCTGTAGGCGCAACGATGCGCTTACCAGCTTATTGTCGAAGAACTCGTTGTGCCAGAAGCCAGCCATGGGCAGTTGCTGGCGGAAGAACTTGCCGAAGCGCACACCACCGGCCACGTTGCTCGCCATGATGGGCACATCGTCGCCAAAGATGAGGCGTCCTTGAATGCCGGGGCGCAGGTGGGTGCTACTCGAGAGCTGGAAGGTGGTCTGCCACATGGCGGTAACGACGCTCAGGCCGGCGTGAGAGCGCCAACGCGCCATATTGTCGGTGAAATACTCGTATTGCGCCTCGGCCCGCGTTCCGCGGCGTGTGAAATAGTGGCGATCCTCGCTGTTGTAGCGCACGCGAGCGTGATAGTTGAAGTAATGCTGGTTGCGCTCAAACTCGTAGGGGCTGTTCTCGTTCCACAGTTCGCTGAACACGTGGTAATGCTCCCACCCTACCCCGAGTTCGCAGTCGAAGTTCATGGCCTCGAGCGAGAAGAGCTTGAGGTTGGCGTTCTGATATAGGTAAGATAGATTGTTGCATCGCTTTCCGTGGGAGTAGAGGTCGTGATATTTAAACCAAATCTCGTAGGTGGCTCCCAATCGCTTGTGTAGCGATGGTTCGATGTCGGCTCCGACGCGTAGCATCGAGCGCGAACCCAGGCGCAGTGTGAGGTCAATCTCGGGGTCGAAGCGCGCGACGGGGAAATATCGCGCTCCGAGCTGCAGTGCGGCTATATCTTCGGTGTCGAACCGAATGCCTAGAGCCGCTTGCAGGGTGTTGTCCTCGTGATTGGAGATGAGGCCCTGCTGCTCTTTCTCGGGCTTTTGCAGTTGGTGAATGTTACGCAGGTGCAGAGAGTAGTCGCCTTGCGCGCGCTGGCCGAGCATCGACTTAAGGATAAGGATTGAGTCCATCTTGGCGCGCATGGCGCGGTCGCCGTGGACGATAAGCGTGTCGATAGCTTTTCGCGTGAAGCTGCCGCTGGTGAAGCCTCGCACGGGCACTCGCACCACGAGGTCGCAATAGCGCTCGTTCTCACGCGCCCGCCGGCTCACGTCGCTGCCGGCTGAGCGCTCCAGCACGTCCATGAGTGTGCGGTACTGCTTGTCGGTACCGAGTCCGAGGTCGAACTTGACGCCTATCACGATGTCGGCTCCGAGTTGCCGGGCCACATCGGCGGCGAAGTTGTTTTTCGCGCCACCGTCCACGAGGATCATATCGCCGATGCGCACCGGAGTGAAGACGCCCGGTATCGACATTGACGCGCGTATGCTCTTCACGAGCGAGCCTCGAGTGAGCACGGCGGCGGAGTCGTCAACGAGGTCGGTGGCGACACAGGCGAACTGCCGGGGGAGGTCGCGCTGGAAGTCGAGACTGTCGGTGTATCCCTGCAAGTAGTAGTTGAACACGTCCTCCACGTTGTTGCCGCGTATTACGCCTCCGGGCTGGGGGTCGATGCCGTCGCGCACGTAGAAGTCGCGCTCATAGATGTAGGTGTTGCGAAGCTCGCGCTCACGCAGGGTGAGGTGCCGCACATCGTCTCGGTCGAGAAAGAGCTCGGCCCAGTCCATCGAGCGGAACATGGCGGCGATGTTGTCGCTGTCGTAGCCCACACTGTAGAGGGCGCCCACAATGCTGCCCATGCTTGTGCCCACCACCATATCGACCGGCATCCCGGCGTCCTCGAGTACCTTGAGAGCACCCACATGGATGGCGCCGAACGCGCCACCGCCGCTAAGCACCACCGCCACCTTCTTACGTGGCGCGACGCTGTCGGTAGCGACTTGTTGGGCCACAGCCGGCATAAATATCAAGAACGTCAAGAAGGACAATAAAAATCTTCTCATTATTATTTAAATAACTAAGTCTCCGGCAAGCGTATGGGAGACAATAATCCGGGTTTAACTAATTTTGAACCGCAAAATTAAACATTTTTCCCGAATAAGCGCCATTTTTAGTCAAAAAAGTTGTATCTTTGCGGCGCCAATAGTGGCGATTATCGACAAAATAAGCAAATTAAAATATGATTAACAGAGCGTTAATACGGGTGAAGGTAGTGCAAATGATGTATAATTACTACCTGAGCCGCGGCACAAAAACACCAACTTCCGCCCTCGAGGAGTTGGCGCTTAGTTTTGAGAGCAGCTATGAGGTGTATAACGACCTCCTGCAGCTGATAGTCGACCTCACGCGTCAGCAAGAGCTGAACCTGGATGAGGCCCGCTACAAATATATGCCGAGCGACGAGGATTTGAACCCGAATATGCGCTTTGTGGAAAACGAACTCGCACGACGCCTGCACGACGACGCGACGTTGCACGCCTACCTGAAAGAGCACCCCTACAGCTGGCGCGACAACGAGCCGTTGCTTCGGCTGTTGCTCGACAAGGTGCTCAAGAGCGAGGCTTACCGCAACTATATGGAGATGCCCACCACCGACTTCAAGAGCGACTGCATGGTGTGGCGCTCGATTATGAAAGAGGTGATTTTGCAGGAGGAGAACCTGCTCGAGGAGTTCCAGGCGCGCTCAATCTACGTGGGTGAGGACGACTTTGAGCTCATGGGCGAGTTTGTAATCAAGACTCTGCGCCGCTTCGAGAACGGCGAAGAGCACCCGCTGCTGCCGGCATTCAAGGATGAAGACGACGAGCACTTCGCGAGCGACCTGCTGGCGCAGAGCATCAAACAGATGGACGAGAACAACGCCTTGATTGACAGCTTGGTGGCGAAAGGCCGCTGGGCAAGCGACCGCGTGGCGGTGATGGATCGCGCTATTATGCTTGTGGCCATAACCGAGCTGCGCGGCTTTGAGAGCATCCCCACCACCGTAACCCTGAACGAATATATTGAGCTGGCCAAATCGTTCTCGACTTTGCAGAGCGGTACGTTTGTAAACGGCGTGCTCATGGGCGCGCTCAACCACCTGCGCGCCGACGGCTCGATACGTAAGCCGTGAGACGCGCCACAATCGTAATAACGTCGCTATTGCTGCTCGCCGTTGCCGGCGTAGCAGTGTTGTGGTTTTGGCTGAAGGACGCCAATCGTCCCGGCTTTCACTATGATATTAAGGCTGTGGCCGGTAGCGAGGCTCACGACACCATCACTCCGGTGTCGTGGATTATGGTAGATGGCTCCAACGGCATGGTACTTGCCGAGCGCGAGAGCGAGCGGCGGATGTATCCGGCGTCGATGACCAAGATGATGACGTGCATATTAGCTATCGAAAGCCGACGGTGGGACGACACGGTGCACGTCGACCGCGCGGCGGCCACCACCGAGAGCTCGCACGTGCGCCAGGGCGATCGCTACCTGCTTCGCGACTTGCTGGTGGAGATGATGCTCAACAGCGACAACGGCGCCGCCCTCGCCATCGCGAGCCATGTGGCCGACGGCGACACCACGGCGTTCTATCGAAGCATGAACGACAAAGCGAAGGAGATTGGAATGAACAACACGCATTTCGCCAACCCGCACGGACTGCCCGACACGCTCAACTATAGCACCGCACGCGACATGATGGTGCTGGCGCGCTACTGCATGCGCGACACCATGTTCGCGCGCATCGTGGCCACCAACGAGGCCGATGTGCCGCTCGTCGACGGACGAACACAGCCAAGCCACAACAGCAACTATCTGCTTGAGCGCTACGAGGGCTGCCACGGGATAAAAACGGGATTTACCAATCTGGCCGGAGGCTGTCTGGCGAGCGTGGCTACTCGCGGAGGCCACACGGTGTATCTGGTGGTGATGAACTGCCGGCCGGTGTGGCGGCGCATACCCGACTCGGCATCGCTGCTCGACTACGGGTTCAACCTGATGGCTACGCCTTACTTCAACCGGCGGTTTGTGCCTTAATCTTTGATTGCTTTAGCCACTTGGGCGACTATAGCCTCGAGATAGCGGGCGTCGATGTGGTCGAAGGTGGCAAGTTCGCGGCTGTCAATATCGAGAACGGCGAAGACGTTGCCGCCGGAGTCGCGCATGGGCACCACAATCTCGCTGCGCGAGCGGTCGCTGCAGGCTATATGCCCCGGGAAGAGTTCCACGTCGGGCACGACCACAGTACGCCCCTCGGCCCACGCCGTGCCACACACGCCGCGGCCACGCTTAATCGTGAAACACGCCACCGGCCCCTGAAAAGGACCTAAATGCAACTCATCGCCGTCGACCAGATAGAAACCGGTCCACCACCAGCCCATCTCGTGATGCAGCAGCGCTGCTACGTTGGCCATAATGCCAATGGCGTTGGTCTCGCCATCGATGAGCGAAGCCACCTGCCTCTCGAGCAAAAGATATTTCTTTTCCTTATCTTCCATTACTACACATTAATTATATAATCAAGTTAGAGCAGTGTCTCGTCGATGTGATAGCGCGGTCGCTGTTTGGTCTCGAGGTAAATCTTGGCTATGTATTCGCCTATAATCCCTAAAGAGATTAACACACAGCCGCCAATGAACCAGAGCGAGAGCATGAGCGACGACCATCCGCTTACAGTGCGATGGGTGAAATAAGCCACGAGCACGTAGATAAGCAGCAAGAAAGCTATAATCAGCGAAAGGAAGCCTAAGTTGAATACCATACGGACTGGCTTTACGCTGAAGGAGGTGATGCCGTCGATAGCGAAATTAATCATCTTGCCGAGCGGATATTTGCTTTCGCCGGCGAGGCGCTCAGTGCGGTCGTAGTCGACGGTAGTATGCCGGAAACCCATCTGAGCGACGATGCCACGGAGGAACATATTACGCTCGTTATAGCCTTGCAGCGCGATTGCCGCGCGACGGCTGAGCAGGCGATAATCGGCATGGTTGTAAACAATATTTACCCCAAGGCGTTTCATCAGCTTGTAGAAGCCTTGCGCTGTGGTTCGCTTGAACCAGCTATCGGAGCTGCGGGAACGCCGCACTCCCATCACCACCTCGTTGCCTGCCGCATAGAGGCGCACCATCTCGCGCATCGCCTCTGGGTCGTCCTGGAGGTCGGCGTCGATAGTGATGATGGCGTCGGCCTGAAGTTGATTCACGGCGGTGTCGATGCCAGCCAGCAGAGCGTTCTGGTGGCCGCGGTTGGCGGCAAACTTAATGCCGGCCACGCGCGGGTCGGCGGCGTGATGTTGGCAAATGAGCTGCCAGGTATTGTCGCGCGAACCGTCGTCCACCAACAGCAGACGACTATCGGCGGCGGCCTCGCCGTCGGCTACAATCGCGCTCAGGATGCCGCAGAGGCGCTCGACAGTGGAGGGCAACACCTCCTGCTCGTTGTAGCAAGGCACTACTATCACCACTCGCGGTATGTTCGTTTCATTGTTCATTATCTGCAATTCGTTTGAAATTTTTCGCAAAATTAGTCACTTCTTTCGATTGGGGCAAGTTTTTTGGCTAATTTTTCTTGTCAGCCATCTCCGGTTTAGCAAAACAGGTAGTTACAACAGTGTAACACATCAGTAATAATAGTGTGAAAATATGTGAAATCAATATTATTTTTCGTGAACAAAAGTTAAATAACGACCATTTTTGGCAAAAAGTTGGCGAAAAATTAGGTTTGTCACCCAAAAAGGCATTACCTTTGCACCAGTTTTTAGAGGTAATAGTTTTCATTGGTAAAACTAATCGTCGTGAGACGAGCTACATTTTTTCATTGTTTTAAGGTTTATGTTAATGGTATATTAATTTTAGAAGGTTAATTAGTTAGCGATCCTTGGCGATAGTTCGTCGAGGATTTCTTTTTACCCCTCACACCATCAAAAGCCACCATCGAAAACGGCACTGCGAGAATGAGCCACACGAATCTCCACTATCGTCAGTGAATTCGTGTTATCGATGCCCTATAAGCGCCGGTAACGCGCTCATGGCGAACAACGGAAGGTCGATAAGCCCTTTATTCTCATGCGGTAGCGACAAGCTGGCGCGAAACGCCTTCGCCGGAGAGTAGCTATTGATATATACGCCCAAACTTTTGGCGTGCCTATTGATGCCTGCCTTCACCTCCAGCGGATAGACCGCCCGGCCGTCGGTAATCAGAAAATCCACCTCTGCCTTCGTCCCCGTCCAGTAATAACTACCCTCCAAACCCGGCAACTGCGCGAGCTCCTGCAACGCGAATTGCTCGGTGAGCGCGCCCTTAAACTCCTCAAAGATGCGGTTGCCTTGCAATATGGTCTCAACCGAGATGCGAGACATCGCTCGCAACAACCCTACGTCGAGCAAGAAAACCTTGAAATGCGACAAGTTGGCATACGCAATCAATGGTATATCCGGCTTAGTGACACAATACGAACGACGTATCACACCAGCGTCGCTCATCCACAGCAACGCATCCTCAAACTCGCGAGCACGCGCGCCCTCGCGCACCAAGCCGTACACAAACTTCTTGTTCTCGCGAGCCAACTGCGACGGAATACTCTGCCAGATATAGCGTATCTTCGCCTCCAGAGCGTCGGGCACGTGCTTCGAGAAATCATTACTATACGATAGCAGCAAGCGCTGCAATTCGTTGTCGACAAGCGTGACATCGTGTCGTTCAACCCACGCGCTGACCACAGATGGCATTCCTCCTACTATCATATATTGCTTCAGATACATCGTCAAACGCTCCCAATGCGCCTTCAAATCAAGATTGCCCTGGGCGATATACTCGGCAAGCAAGCGCTCGCCATTGGCAATCAAAAACTCGTGAAAAGACATCGGCTCCAAACGCATAAACTCCACTTTTCCCACCGGGAACGACACGCCCTTGTGCAAGGCCACGCCCAGTAGTGAGCCGGCGCAACAGATAGCATACTCAGGAGCCTCCTCGGCGAAATACTTCAACGACGTCAACGCACGAGGCACTTCCTGCACCTCGTCGAAAATCAACAACGTCCTCTCAGCATTTATCTTACGGCCAACGTACAACGACAACTGCTCGATGACACGGTCGGGCTGCAGCGAGCCGGCAAATATCTCCGCCACGCTCGGGTCCTGCTCCATATTCACATAACACACATCGGCGAAACACTTCCGCCCGAACTCCTTCAATAGCCATGTCTTGCCCACCTGACGCGCGCCCTGCAACACAAGCGGCTTACGCCCCTTGCGCACACGCCACTGCTCCAACTGTGATAATAACACTCGTTCCATTTTCTTCTCGATTTTATGCCGCAAAGATACAATTTCTTTCTCAAACGACCAAAAAAATCACGTTTTTCGGTCGAAAAATGTGTATCGGTATCACGTTTTTCGACCGAATTATGTGTGTCCGCACCACATTTTTCGACCGAAAAACGTGAACACTCATCACAGACGAAAACCGGCAAAATCAAGAAACAACTCATCTACAACAAGTTACACACAGAGTTCCTCGAATTGCGATTAACTTCAGTTCCTAAGGTAAAATGCAAACTGTAAAACAAGAAAATAATTCGCGAAAATTCGTGTCATTCGTTGTTGCGAAATTCGCCAACATAGAATTAGAAAAATTCGCCCAATTCGCCGACAAAAAAAATTTCGCCGACAAAAAAATCACGAAATTAGCCGACAATGTTTGGTTATTTAGAAATAGTATTGTAACTTTGTCGGCGTGAAATAGCAATATTTCGCAAGAGACATAACTAAAGAAAGCGTTTTTGCTTATCCTTTATAGGAAATTTCGCCAAAATTTTAACTCAATAGGATAGAGCAGTCACAAAACGCTTCATGCGTGCCTATATCCCCACCCCGTAGGCGGGTAGGTCGAT
>JAFVDY010000065.1 GCA_017478265.1 Muribaculaceae bacterium
GGCGAGCTGTTTCGCCACGAAGCGCGGCATACCCAGGTCGGCTGTCACCTCTTGTAGTTGTTTCAATGTCATGCCGGCGAGCGGCTTGAGTACTTTCTTATCGTTGTTTGCCATAAGTGATTGATTAAGATAGTGTAAGTTAAGGAATTTTCTTGAGGCTGATTTGCAGCGTGTTGTCGTCGGCGGGGATGGTGAGGCTGGCGGTGCGTGCCGTGAGGCTCTCGATGTGGATTGTGAGCTCGTCGGCGGCAATGATGCCGGTGGCGGCTTGGAGTCGCTCTTTCTCCCAGTCCTTGATACCGGTGAAATGGGCGCTGATGTCGTTGCCGTTTCGCTCAAACCGTGCCCAGGCGAGGTCGACGTAGCTCGGCTTGTCGAGGTCGGTGGAGCGGATGTTCATTGTGTTGCCCTGGAAGGCGAAGGTGAGCTGTTGCCCGTCGCTAAGCGCGACCCCGGGTACGCCTTCGACGGTGGTGATGCTCTCCACCTGCCAAGTGCCGAACAGGTCGCCGATGTCGCCGTCGTTGCGCGTGCAACCGCCGAGAGCCAGCAGCCCCGTCAGGATTACCGTTAAAAATAGGATTTTTTTCATATTCGTTAGTCGTTTGAAAAGCAATGTCAGGAGTTGTTTAGTGGTAGAGGTAGTATTTGGCGGAGCGGGCGCGGAAGGCGTCGGCGTCCTTGTTGAAGTAGTCGATTATGTCGTCGACACGGTAGCGGCGTGTGAAGCGTTCGCGTATCTCCTTGGAGCCGCACACCTTGTCGAACATGGCGTATCGCTTGGGGTTCTGCTCAAACAGTTGCTTGTCGGGGTACATCTCGTGTATTACCTGCAGGAAATAGAACTGTGTGAGGGTAAGGTTGGCGGCGTCGGGGTCGGTGATATAGGTTTGCACACCGTGCACCTCTTGCAGCGATTGGTCGACGGCTACCGAGAGCGCGAAGAACGGCTTGTAGTTGATGGGCCGGAAGTGCATTCCCGGCAGGTTGAGGGCGTTCATGCGGTCGGCGAGCGCGTCGGCATCGATCCACGCCGCGGCGAAGGTCTCAAAGGGCAGGGTGTAGCCGATGCCGGTGTTGAAGATGTAGAGGTCGCCCAGGATGCCGCTTACGGGGTAGAAGAAGGCGTTCTCCGGTGACGGGATTTGCGGCGAGGGCAGTACCCAGGGCATTCCGGTGTCGCGGAACTTCATGTCGCGCGTCCAGCCTTCCATCGGAATCACCGTGAGCTTGGCCTTGCCATTGATCATTCCTTCCTCGTTGAGGAAGCGCGCGAGCTCGCCCGGAGTGAGGCCGTAGAGATAGGGAATGGCGTATTTGCTCACAAACGAGAAGTAGCCATCCTCCACCAGATTGCCTTCCACCTTGTTGCCGCCAAGCGGATTGGGGCGGTCGAGCACCATGAATTCGACGCCATTCTCGGCACAGGCTTCCATACACACTCCCATGGTGGCGTAGAACGTGTAGCTGCGGCAGCCGATGTCCTGGATGTCATACACCAGCACGTCGATGCCCCGCAGCATCTCCGCCGTGGGTTTATGCGTCTTGCCGAAGAGCGAAAACATACGAATTCCGGTGCGGCTGTCGACGGCATCACCCACGGCATCGCCGGCATGGGCATTGCCGCGCACGCCGTGTTCGGGTCCGAACAGCGCCATGAGCTTCACGCCCGGCGCCTCGTTCAGGATGTCGACGGTGCTGGTAAGGTTGTTGTCGATACCGCTGGGGTTGGTCACCAGTCCTATGCGCTTGCCTTGCAGCTCGCGAAAGCCGTGGTCGCGCAACACTTCGATGCCGGGCTTAACCGCGGCGGCGCTCGTGAGAGCTATCAATGTAACTGCGAGTTGCAGCACTACTAATCGTTTAATCATCGTCTTACGTCTTTTAAATATTCATCAATATCCACCTCAACAGGAGTGTATTCCACATTACTGAGCTTCAGCCCGGGGTTCTTCTCAAGCACCTCGCGCGCTCGCACCCAAATGGGGCGCTCGTTATTGTCGATCATTACCACAAGCTCGTCGTGCAGAGCACATTCGGTAATCATCTTCAGCACGGCTCGGTTGCAGCAGTCGAGAAAACGTCGTTCCTCGGCACTGCAATAAAGTGCGACCGGAGCCTCTCTGGCTTGCGGGTTGTATACATCGCTTGCGGCATGGAATGTAACTTTATCTCCCATTACACCTTTGTCAACTATGATAAAATCGTTCTTAAATGTCTTATGTCTCATTAAGCTGTAATAAGCGTGTTAGGCGTCGCCTTTCTTGCCGTAGTCGGGGTCGATTTTTCGATCGACAAAGTAGGTGACGAGCACTGTGGCGATGCTGCAAGCGAACGCCATCCAGAAGAAGTTGGCGTAGCCCATGGCCTCTTGCAGGTAGCCGGCAAACATGCCCGGGATCATCATCGAGAGCGCCATGAAGCTGGTGCAGATGGCGTAGTGTGAGGTTTTGAACTCACCCTCGGAGAAGTACATCATGTAGAGCATATAGGCGGTGAAGCCGAAGCCGTAGCCAAACTGCTCGATGATAATAGCCGTGCTGATAGAGATAATGCTTGTCGGCAGCCAAGTGGAGAGGTAGACAAACGTGAGGCACGGTAGCGTCATTCCGGCCGCCATCCACCAGAGCGACTTCTTCAGTCCGATGCGCGACGACAGAATTCCGCCCAGGATGCCTCCGGCGAGAATGGCGAACACTCCGAGAGTGCCGTAAGCGAGGCCTACGTCCTGCGTGGTCATCTCCAGTCCGCCGCGTGCGTTGGGGTCGACAAGGAAAGGCTTGCACATCTTAAGCAGGAATGCCTCGGGCAGGCGATACAGCAGCATGAATGCTATCGCCAGCCAGATGCCGGGCTTCTTGAAGAACGTGGCGAAGGTGCGGAAGAACTCGCGTAGCACAGTGCGACTGCCGCTCTTGAGCTCGCCCGCCGCGAGCGACGAGCGGTCGCTTGCCGGACGAGGAATGAACACCAGATGGTAGAGGCATACGACCCCCATGATGGCGGTTGAAATCCACATTGTGGTGCGCCACGCCTGAGGAATATCGCCGTGAGTCTCAAAATATCCGGCAATCCACACGAGCACGCCGTTGCCGAAGATGTTGGCCAAGCGATAGAACGTGGAGCGAATGCCAACGAATGCCGACTGGTTCTTTTGGCTCAAAGCGAGCATATAGAATCCGTCGGCGGCAACGTCGTGGGTGGCACTGGCAAAAGCTGTGATAATAAAGAGGATGAGTGTGACGCTGAACATGCTTATCGGCGTAGTGCCGTTGGCGAGCATCTCGGCTGTGGGCGTGGGCAGCGTGAACGACAGCAATACCATCATCGCCACCATCAGCACCTGCATGGTGGTTATCCACCACCGTTTGGTCTTGATAATGTCGACAAACGGGCTCCAGAACGGCTTGATAACCCAAGGCAGATAAATCAAGCTGGTGAAAAGCGCCATTTGGCCGTTTGGCACGCCCATGCGCTTGAACATCATCACTGAAATCTCATTGACGAGGAAATAGGGAATACCCTCGATGAAATACAGCGTGGGCACCCATGCCCACGGGTTCTTCTTAATTTTTTCTAATGCACTCATATTGTTGTTAGTTATCAGTTACTCGTTTTCGGCTTTCCATTGCTTGATGGTGCGAGCCTCGGGGTCGACCACCACGCCCACTTTCACTTTGCGCCGCGTATCGTTCCAATAGGGGATGAGGTAGTTGCGCTCGTTGATTTGGGCGAGGGCATCGTCGACGGTGGCTTTGCTGTCGATTTTCAGCTCAAGCACGTAGATGGTGTTGCGACCTTTGATGACTACATCGCAGCGACCGCGCGCGTTTTTCACCTCGACCAAAGTTTCGATACCTAAACAAGTGAAAATCAGAAACAATGTTCTTTCGAAGTCTAACTCGTTCTTTAATCCGAGATCATAAGGCAAGGCCGCCATATAGTTTTTGACCGCTTCAAGAGCCCGATTTATATCATCGTAGAATATAGCCGTTTTAACCTCTCTGAGCAGAGTGGTGTTGGTGGCGGGGACGTGGCTGAGATAAAGCGGCATGAGCGTTCGGTACAACCCCGCGTAGACCTCTTGATTCGGGATTCCGAGGGTGTAAGTATCTATATCCCGGTCATAATCTTTTATGGTTAGATAGCCGCTTTGATAAAGAATTGGTATAGCTGAGGCCATGTTGTCGAACGGCTGGTCGAAATCGCTCTCAAATAAAGTTACTGTCTCTAAATCTGAAAGCCGGAAATTATACATGTTAAGAATCTTAATCAAAGCCGCCGGTGTCGCGCTTGCGAACCAATAGTCCTTGATGCTTAAAGAGCGGAACATATTCACGAGGCTGAACGGGTTGTAAATGTCGGTCAGTTGCGGTCCAAAGTGGTATCCGTCGTATTTGTCACGCAACATCTGTAACATCTGGTTGTTACTCACCTTGTAGTTTACAGCCATTTTCTCTATTTCAGGCCTAAAGTTTTCCTCCAATTCTTGTGCCGTTATCCCGCATAAGCCCTCCATGTCGGCATCGAGCGAAATGTTGGTGAGGTTGTTGATGGTCGAGAAGATTGACATTTGCGAGAACTTGGTGATGCCTGTGAGGAAGGCAAATCGCAGGTGTTCAGCCATCGATTTTACGGGTCCGTAGAAATCGTTGAAAAGCGAGCGTATGGCATCCATCTTCTCTCGGTTGTCTATCACGTTCAGAACGGGCGAGTCGTATTCGTCGAAGATGAGCACCACGCGGTTTCCGGTGAGCTCATGAGCATGGATGATGAGTCGCCGAAGTCTTTCGCCGAAGCCTTTGTCGCCGGCAGGACAGTTGTACTCTTCCTCATATCGGCTTAGCATGAATGCGAGATTGTCGGCAACATATTGCAGGTTGTCGCTTTTGCAATTCGACATATCGAAGTGGAGGACGGGGTGCCGAGTCCAGTTTTTCTCAAGTTTCTCGATAGCGAGCCCCGAGAAAAGTTCCTTTTCGCCTTGGAAGTAATACTTGAGCGTAGAGCATAGCAGCGACTTTCCGAAGCGTCGTGGGCGGCTGAGGAAGATGGCGTCGCCAAAGCGGTTGGCGAGGTCGTAGACGTATTGCGTTTTGTCGATGTAGACAAACCCGTCCTCTCTTATTCTCTTAAAGTCCTGCACTCCGGCAGGGAAACGTCTGAATTGTTCCATGTCGTTACTCGTTCTTTGTTACAGACCCAGGCGGTAGCGTACAGCCAGTAGTGCTCCGAAGTTGGTGTGGCTACCGTCGGCTTTTGCGGCGTAACCGTTGTAGAGGCTACCATGATCGAGGGCGAGTTGCAGGTTGAGTTGAAGCCCTTTGACTCGCGGCACATTGTAAGACGCCTCGAGCATGCACGCGTTTTGTGTGACGGGCTCGGTGCGCGGCATGAAGATGTTGCCCCACGACTTGCGCCAGCTGTACATCGCGCGGTAGCTAAGGTTGGCGACGATGTCGCCCTCAAGAGCGATGTGGAAGCCTCGCAGTCGGTTGTCGAAGAATCGCATATAGCCATCGGTGTGATAAAGCGGCGACTTCACCATAGGACTGCCGATAGCCATTCCTCGGTTTTGGTAGCCGTTGTAGGCATAGTTGTTGTAGTAGTCGTCGCTGCCGGTGGCTTTTGCGTCGATTTGCGACCAACTGATGCTCTCCGCCACCGAGGCGTAGTCGCCCGGATTGAAATGCAACGGTCCGCTATGGTTGGTAAGGTCGAGGTATTCAATCACGGCGCCGCTCACGATGCCTCGCTTTCCGGCGTTATATTCCAGCCCCCAAAGGCCGTCGAAGCCGTTTTTCCAGCCAATACCCGAGCCGTCCTCGAAAGGCTTTTGCAAGTAGGCCTTGAGGCTCGCGCCGTTCTTGAAGTTATATTTCAGCGAAATGTCCCACGAGCCCACGTGGTTACCCTCGTAGTAATGGTCGCCCGAGGCATTGCCGCCACTGCCCGGGATGAGCGCCTTGAAGAACGCTTTGGCGTTGCAGTCCATCTTGGTGGTGGTTTGTAGCGTAGCCACGTATTGACCATGTTCGTTGACTGTGGTGGCATATTGCTTGATGGTACCTCCAAACTGGCATGCGGCTTGCATACCCACGGTGAAAACGAACCGCTTCGTGGGGTTGGTGCGCAGGTAGATGTTCTTGTAGTTGAGCCAGTATCCCGTGGTGATGAAGTTGGCGGCATAGTTGTAGTGGTTCTCAAGCCATTTGCCATCACCAAGGCGATAATATCCCAGTTCACCGGCTATTTGCACCCAGCCCTTGGTGAACGGGATGCTCTGGAAATTGACAAATCCGGCGCTTGCTCCATAGCCCGGCCGCGCGTTGCCGCTTCTGATGAGGTCGCCGCTCGACAGCCTTTGGTTGAGCCATGGTGAGCCTTTCTCCTGCTGCCCGAGAGTGAGGAATACACCGCGATATTTACCGGTGACATAGAGTTCCTGTACCCACACCCTTGCCGGGTGTTGTGACAGCATTTCGCCGTCGGCGCTCGGATATGGGATGTCGGGCTTAAGTCGCTTATAGTCGGTGCTTGAGCTCCATCCGCCCCAAAACTCCACACCGGCACCCCAGCTCAAGCGCTTGGTGGTGTCGAGCGTGTGATAGGCGCCCACATCGAGCAGGGTGGAGTATTGCTGTGTTACCGTGCCGCCGCGGTTGGCGCTGATGTGGTATGGCGCGAATTCGCCTGTGCCGGCGTTGATGGTGACACCGGCGTCGATAGTGATGCCGATCGGGTTGCCGGCGCCATTGGCTTGCGCGTTGCCGGCGGAGAAGAGCGACAAAGCTATTGCCGGAAGCAGTGTGATCAAATGATTCTTCATTGTGTTGAGTCTATGGGTTGAAAGTGTCGATGTGTCGGCTCTTCTTGGAGTCGGTAATCTCATCGATCTTGATTAATATTCCGGTTTCTTCCACTTCGCCGAACTCGTGGTTGACGGCAGTGCCGAGCAATTTCATAGTTGGCGAGAGTTGCATATAAGCATTGACGAGCGGCGGGATATTGATGCCGGCGGCGCGAATGTGCGAGTTGAGGCGTCGATAGTCTTCCTTGAAGTCGTCACCTACGAAGAACGGACGCAACGGAGCCAGCGTCTCGCCTGTGTAAAGCGGCGTGATGGGGGTGACCAGATTGTCGTAGTCGTGGAAGTAGAGGTCGAGGAAGCAGAGCAATAAGTCGCGGCAATGGCGGTCGTAGCTGGGATACATCGTCATTTTGCCGAAGAGGTATTCAATTTCGGGATGAATTACCGTGAGTGCCCCAAGCCCATCCCATAGGTTGTCGAGTGCGAAGATGGCCTTGCTTCCTACGCGCGTCGATTGGTACTCGGGCCGAACAAAGGAGCGTCCGAGTTCAATAGTCTTCGGCAGATACTCACTTAAGAATCTTGACGAGAAATTGAACATATGTGCGGTGGCGATGCGGGGTGTGCCATTCGTGTCGAGGCGAATATCTTGTCCGCAAATATATCGATAAGCTCCGATTATCTCGTGCCGTTCGGGATTCCAAACGAGTAGCTGTCGGCATGCCGGCCGCATGAGGTCAAACTCGTCGATGTCGCACTCCTTGCCCGTACCGCCTCCGGCGGCGCGGAACGACACTTCGCGCAGTCGCCCTATTTCGCGCATTACATTAGGCGCGTTGTGAGCGTCGACAACGTAGATTTCGTTGCCTGCCTTGTTGGTGGTACGTAATCGTCGTTCAGCTGTAAGTTCGCTTTCAAGCAGGGCTACATCAATCGGTTCGATAATCGTTTTCATCATCAATCATTATCTCAAGAGGTTTGTTACAATTTATATACCAGCTTTCGCAGTCGTGCCGCCTCGTCGAGCGGATGGCGTGTGTCGAGGGTGGAGAAGTCGATGGGTTTGCCCACCACGATGTGTAGCGTTTGACCTCGCTTTTTGAACACCTCGGCGGGCAACAATATCATCTCGAAGTTGAACTTGATGCCCAATCGCTCTCTCAGACGTGCGATACGGTAGAAACGATTACTGTTGACGGCATCGAAGCGAATTGGTACGATGTCGCGCCGGTGCCGTGTAGCCATCACCACCACATTCTTCTGCCACGGCAGGTCGCCGATGCTTCCGTCGTCCAGCCGTCGCGAGCATAGCCCGGCCGGGAACGAGAGCATTTGCCTATTGCCGGCGTATTCCGTCTCAATAGCCTCAACCGCCTCGCGCTTCTGTCGGCCGTATTTGTTCACCGGCAGGAACACGTCGCTCAACGGCTTTACCGCCATTAGCAAGTCGTTGACGAGAAAACGGATTTCGCCGCCATAATGCGCGCCGATGCCTGCGATGAGCGCTATTCCGTCAAGTCCGCCCAGAGGGTGGTTGGATACAAAAAGATAGCGTCCGCCGTCAGGCAGATTCTCCTTGCCATGCACATCGAGCGTGATATCCAGGTGCTCGATAATAGCTTTGGCCGCCTCTACGCCGTGTCGCTCGCCAATGTGGTCGAGCACAGCGTTGAGCTCGTCTTGATGTACCAGCCGCTCGAGCCATCGCACCACAAATCGTGGCATCCACTTGCGGTATCGCGGCACCCGCGTGCGTAGCACTTTGTCTATGTCGATATGTTCTACCATTGTTTTTATTGCGGTTACAATCAGCAAAATTACTAAAAAACATTGTTACGACGGCAAAAAAGTTGAAGAAAAATCTCGAATTGCGTTTTTTTTCCTTGTATAGTTGAAAATTTGTGCCGAAAATTGTAATTTTGCGGCGCTTTTCGTCGCGATTATTGGCGGAAAAAGCGCCCGGATTAAGTGAAGAACGAGTTCGACAAATACGGCATTGTGATGCACTGCCTTGAGCTGGCGGTGGTAGTGGCAATAATGGTTGTGGCATTGAGCGTCTTTGCCACCGGCGACGCGCTACAGGTGGCGGCGGCGTTTACGTTCGCTATCGCGTTGCCCGTGCTGGTGTTCCGTCGCTCGCGCCACTATAGCGCGTGGGGCGAGCTCTTCCTTCTGGTGGCAGCCATTGTAATGACTATGATGGCGATAAGCCATATATGGATGGTCACAGAGGGGGTAGGGCGTCCGCTATCACTACCATTGCTGCAGAGCGACGATAATCGCTATTTCAACTGTGCCATGTATTACTACGACGGCAGTGTACCCGAGCCGAAGAACTCTTTCCCGGGCTTCCCATTGATAATGATGGTGCTATGGAAGATGTTCGGCGTGAGCATAGTGTGGCCGCTTGCGATGAACGTGATGCTGACGCTACTGGCTTTCTATTACACCGGCAAGACCGCGATTACGTTGCTCGAGGGCAAGACCAATGCCCGAGTAACCACTGTGATGTGGCTCACCCTGCTGATGTGCTGCGGACTGATGTTCCTGATGTCGCAGAGCGCCAGATTGCTTAAGGAGGCGTTGAGTTACATCTCGATAGCCCTTGTGGGCTACGCCTTGGCATTGCTCGCTCGTCGCTCACGGCTACAGTGGGGCGGCTATGCGGCGTTTGTTGTCGGTTGCCTGATAATGGCCGTGGTGCGTACCACCTACATTCACTTCTTCTTCGTGGGAGTGATAATAGTCGCCTTGGGCAATATCAAGCTGCGGTGGCGCCCGGCGTCGGCCATGCTCGCCATAGCTGTGCTGGCGTTTGTGGGCGGAAGCTCAATCGCGTATTATATCATAAGTCCGCACGTGTTTTTCACCCGCGCCGACCTTATGAACCGCTCATTTGCTATCGATGGTATGCAGCAACCCTATCTGCTGCTTATCTCCGACTATTTCTCTAAGCCGTTCTACGAGCGCGTGTTCTATCTGCCGCTCACCATGAGCGTGCAATATATCATTCCCTTCCCGTGGGTTTACGACAAGGGTGAAGGCGTCAATCTGCTTGAGCTCTTCACTCGTATGCGTTGGATGTGGTATGCTGTGGGCGGAATGAGTTTGTATTACTATCTGTTTATCTCGTGGCACCGTGGCGAGGGCATAGGCGTGTGGGCGCTGTGGCCGGCGGCTGTCTTCGCCATTGTGGCTTTGCTGATAGGCGGCACGGTGAGCCGTTACATTCTGCCTGTAGAGTTACTGTTTGTCCCGCAAGCCACATTCGTGATTCTCAAGCTGCGAGAAGGCTACTACCGCAAGTCGTTTGTGATGTGGAGCATCTTCTACGTGGTGGTGCTCACCTCCACGCTGCTCGTTTGCCACAATGTGCAGACCTCCTACCTCAACAACCTTGAGGACTACTACCGCCGGATTGAAGCCGGGCAGTAACCCGCAGGCCGTTTCTTCCGATTTGAGTTTAATCGCATTTTCTGTTGATTTTGCGGTTTTTGGCGATAAAATTTGGTTAATTGGCAATAATGTTGTAACTTGCACAACTTTAAGGACTGTTTTGCACGATTTTTTGTTACAACTATTTGAATAAGAAAAAATTACAATATAAACTTAAAACATTTAGTCAAATGAGAAAAAATCGCATGAAATTTTCGCTCATGTTATTGCTGTCGCTGCTATGCTACGGCATGGCAGCGGCTGTGACCACCGTCACATTCGATGCCAGTGTCGACATCGACAATGTGCAGGGCAACGGCCAGAATAATAACGTGAGCCTCGAGAAGGACGGCGTGACGTTCTTTTGCAGCTACGGCAACTTCGGCGACGGAAGCGCCTACCGGCTGTACAAGAGTTCGACCGTCACCATCTCGGTAGCTTCGGGCGTGATACAAAGCATCTCTTTCTCGCCCAGCACCAATACCGGTTATCCTCTGTCGGGCCTTGTGGCGCAAGCGGGCTCGTACGACGGCACCACCGGCACATGGAGCGCGACAAGCAACGTCAACAGCGTAAGCTTCACTGCCAGCGCGCAAGTGCGTACCGCCAAGGTGGAAGTAACCCTTGCCGGCGAGGGCGACCTTGACTACAGCCCAACGCTCACCGACGGCTTCACGTTCTGGCCCGTGATGGACAAAGAAGCCGAGGCGCAGGTGACCATTACGCCCTATAGCGGCACGCTCGCCTATTACACCACCGACGGCAGTGAGCCCACCGTCAACAGCGCTCGCACCTCCACCGCCAAGACCATCACCATCACCGGAACCACCACGGTCAAGGCCGGCAGCTATGTGGGCGGCGCGATTACCAATGTCGTAAGCCGCACCTACACTTTAGGTAAGACATATAACGGCGTGAGCGACTTCCTCGAGCACGCTACTGTGGGCGAAGACATCCGCCTGTTCTGGAGCGACGAGATGAACGCCCGCGTGCTTCACACCACCAGCACCCAAGCCTTTATCCGCGACAACACCGGCGCGATGGTGTTCTACGGTATCACCACCACCCCCGCCCTGGCCAAGGATCAGCACCTTGCCGGCTGGATTAAGGGTCGTGTGGGCGAATATGGCGGCGTAAAGCAGCTTAACAGCAACGATTACACCACCTCGACCGAGATTGTAATCGCCGAGCCGGTTACGGAAGAAGCCATCTTCCCGGTTGTTATCAACTCGGTGGACGACTTCGACGACCACCAGAACGACCTGGTGACGCTGCGCAATGTGCGCTACAACAAGGCCAACGGCCTTGATAACCAAGGCTCCTTCGGCGGCTCGTACAACGGCGGAACAATCCGCTTCTACAACCGTTTCTACCTCAGCGACTTCGCTTATCCTTACGAGAACGCGCTTGTCGACCTTACCGGTCTGGCCATTCCCTACAACTACGCCCGGCAGATAGCCGCCATCAGCATGGACGACTATTACACCTACGTGATTAACGAGGACAGCACCCACGTGGCACCGCCCGAGGCGCTGAGCGGCGTGAAGGTGCGCTTGCAGCGCAACCTGTTCGAGGGTACTTACCAGACGATGTGTCTGCCCTTCGATGTGACAGCCGAACAATTCCCGGGCGAAATCTATCGCTACACAGGTGTCACCGCCGGCAGCAAGGAACTGGTGAACTTCGTGAGCGCCACAAGCATTTCGGCCGGAACCCCATTCCTCGCTAAGGTTTATTACAACTCCGAC
>JAFVDY010000066.1 GCA_017478265.1 Muribaculaceae bacterium
TTACAAAAAAATAATATCACGGGCAAAAACGAGTGGTAAAATTGCTAAAAAAGCGGTGATTTAGAGCAATAATGTGCGGAATTGAGGTGGAAAATGGGTTAAATAGCGTGTGTGGCCGCTTTAAAAAGCCTCGCCGACGAAATAAGAAAAGCGTGGCGAGGCTTTGCGTGTTGTTATGCCTCGAGGCGTTGTGTTAAGCCTAAGCCCTCGGCTGCGTGGCAGCAGGGTTAATCCTGCTTGGTGAGCATACGGTAGGTCACGATTTGGTCGAGAGCCGCCTTGGTGTCGTCGAGTCGTCGTACCGGCGTGTTGTGAGGCGCCGATTTCACGAGCTCGGGGTTCTCCTTGGCTTCGATGGCAATCTTCTTCATAGCGTCGATGAAAGCATCGAGCGTTTCGCGACTTTCATTCTCGGTAGGCTCAATCATCATGGCCTCGTGGAAGAGCAGCGGGAAATAGATGGTGGGGGCATGGAAGCCATAGTCGAGCAGACGCTTTGCAACGTCGAGGGTGGTAACCCCTGTCGACTTGTCCTTTAGGCCGTCGAACACGAACTCATGCTTGCAAACCCCTTCGAGCGGGAGTTCGTAGTAGTCCTTAAGTTGCTCCTTCACGTAGTTGGCGTTGAGTGTCGCGAGCGGTCCCACGTGCTTGATGTTCTCGCGTCCGAGCGAGAGGATGTAGGCGTATGCTCGTATGGCGACGCCAAAGTTGCCGAGGAACGAGGAGATGGCTCCGATGGGGATGTCGCCCCCTCCCAGGTAGAATTCATATTCCCCCTTTTCCGGGTTGGCTTCGGAGTCGCGTAACACGCGTGGCATGGGCAGGAATTGCTCGAGTCCGTCGGTAACGCCCACGGGGCCTGAACCCGGTCCGCCACCGCCGTGCGGCGTTGAGAACGTCTTGTGCAGGTTGATGTGCATGATGTCGAAGCCGAGGTCGCCGGGGCGGCATTTTCCCAGCAGCGGGTTGAGGTTTGCTCCGTCGTAGTACATCAGTCCTCCCGCCTCATGCACGAGTTGAGCTATTTGTGAGATGTTGTGCTCGAAGATGCCGAGTGTGTTTGGGTTGGTCATCATCATACCGGCCACGGTGTCGTCGAGCAATGGGCGCAGGTCGTCGACGTCGACGGTGCCGTCGGGTCGGCTCTTCACCACCACCACTTGCATTCCGGCCACGGCTGCGCTGGCGGGGTTGGTTCCGTGCGCGCTGTCGGGCACAATCACCTTGACTCGCTTGAGGTCGTTGCGCGAGAGGTGGAACTGCCGCATAATCATCAGTCCGGTGAGCTCTCCGTGCGCCCCGGCGTAGGGGTTGAGCGTAAACTCGCTCATTCCGGCAATCTCGGCGAGCATCTGTTGGAGCTCGTAGTATAGTTTGAGTGCGCCTTGCACTGTCTCCTCGCATTGGAGCGGGTGAAGGTTGACGAACGTGGGGTTTTCGCTCATCAGCTCGTTGATTTTGGGATTGTACTTCATAGTGCACGAGCCGAGGGGGTAGAAGCCTGTGTCGACACCGACGTTGTTGTTGCTCATGTTGGTGTAGTGGCGAACCACGGTGGGTTCGTCGACCTCAGGCAACTCCGGCGCTTGGCTCCGAAGCAGGTGCTTGGGCAAGCTGAAGCGGAAATCGTCGGGGAACGAGTTCTTAGGCAACGAATAGCCTTGTCGGCCGTGTCGCGAAAGTTCGAATATCAGTTTGTCGTAGAATACATTGTTCATCGCTTGCCTCCTTTCTTCAAGAATTCACCAAACAGGTTAATGCCTTTTTGATTGTCATCATCGTTGTCGTCGAAGAATGAATCCTCATCCGCATAATCGTCAAACTCGTTGTCGTAGTCGTCGGCATCCTCATCGTCGTTGAACAACTCGAACCGGACATCGGTTATAAGCGTATTCATTAATAAGTCGATGTCCTCTTTCGAGATGGTTTCGGGAGTGTAGACGAGCAGCAGGTCGGTGTCGATTATTACGCCCAGGTTGTAGGCGTCGGTTTTAGCCAGATAGGTTACGATTTTCTCGAGCGATACACCTATCTCTTCTTCGCCAATGTAGCGCAGTAGGAACTCGTTGACGAACGGTCGGTTGGGGTATTCGAGCCGGAAGAGTCCGGTTTCGACCAGTCTCTTCGCCAAATAGTGTGCGGCCGAGAAGCTGAGTTCGTTCACTTCTCGGAGCCCCTTCGCGCCCATTAGTGCAAGGTAGATGGTTGCGTGCAGCGCCATCAGGCTCTGGTTGGAGCAGATGTTGCTGGTTGCTTTCTCGCGTCGGATGTGTTGCTCACGCGCTTGCAGCGTGAGTACGAAAGCACGTTTGCCGTCGGCATCGGTTGTAGCTCCCACAATTCGTCCCGGCATCTTTCGAATCAGTTTCTTACTTGTGCAGAGGAAGCCGAGCCCCGGTCCGCCGAAGCTCAGCGGAATGCCGAGGCTTTGCGCTTCACCGCATGCGATGTCGGCGCCCCATTCTCCCGGCGATTTGAGTACGCCTAATGTAGAGGCGTTACAGTTCATGATGAGCAGCGCTTTTGCCTCGTGCACCATATCGGCCACTCCGGTGTAGTCCTCGACAATGCCGTAATAGTTGGGCGAGGCGAGGATTACTGCCGCCACGTCGCCTTCGGCGAGTACGTCTCGCATGTGGTTAAGGTCGGTAACGCCGTCGTTCATGTAGATGAAGTCGACATCGATGCCGTGGAATCGGGCGTAGGTGAGAACGACGCCTGTCACTTGCGGGCTGAGCGTTTCGCTTACGAGCACGCGTTTGCGCTTCTTTCCTGCCGCCACTGCCATCAGCATTGCCTCGGCTGTGGCTGTGGCGCAGTCGTACATCGAAGCGTTGCTCACTTCCATGCCGGTTAGTTCGGCCATCATCGATTGGTACTCGAATATGTACTGCAGAGTGCCTTGCGAGATTTCGGCCTGATAAGGCGTGTAGCTGGTTAGAAACTCGCTTCGCGATGTGAGCGCCTTGATGGCCGCCGGTGTGTAGTGCTCGTAGTAGCCGGCTCCGAGCAGGTTGTCGCCTGTATCGATCTCGCACGCGAGATCGTTGAATTTTTCTTCCAGCTCAGGATCGCTCATTTGCTCCGGCAGCTTATAGTCGCGCTTCAGTTGTAGATTGGCCGGAATGTCGCTGTAGAGCTCGTCGAGCCGTGTCATGCCGCACCGCTCGAGCATGAGTTGAATGTCGTCGGGCGTATGAGGAAAATATTTATAAGCCATAAGCGTAGTTAAAAAAACATTAAAACGGAGATGGCTTTTACTCTTTGATAAACGCTTTGTAGGCGGCGGCGTCCATCAGGTTGTCGAGCTCGCTTTTGTCGCTGAGCCGCACCTTGATAATCCAGTTGGCGAAAGCGTCCTTGTTGACGAGCCCCGGCTCGTCTTCGAGGGCTTCGTTCACCTCAACCACGGTACCGCTCACGGGCGAGTTGAGGTCGCTGGCGGCCTTTACGCTCTCGACGGCACCGAACTCTTCGCCTTGTTCCACCTCGTCATCGACCTCCGGCATATCCACGTAGACTACGTTGCCGAGCTCGTGCTGAGCATAGTCGGTGATACCGATGTAACCGAAGTCGCCTTCAACCTTCACATACTCGTGGCTCTCGCTATAGTAGAGCCCTTCAATAATCTTACTCATAGTGTTTCAGTGTTTTATTAATTGTTATTTGATTTATTTCTTGTAACTCTTTTTGTAGAATTTCTTTTTTACGACCACAGCGGGGAAGGTCTTCTTGCGTATTTGTACCGAAAGCGGTGTGTCGAGCGCGGCGTAACGTGTGTCGACGAGAGCCATTGCGATGCTCTTGTCGACGGAGATGCCGTGGTAGCCTGTGGTGACTTCTCCCACCACCTCGTCGCCGGCGAGTACGGGGTAGCCGTGCCGTGGGATGGCTCGTCCTTCGAGTTCGAGCCCGACGAGCTTCCGCGTCACTCCGTTAGCCTTCTGCTCGGCGCATGCTTCTTTGCCGATGAATTCCTCCTTGTCGAGTTTGACGAAGAAGCCAAGCCCTGCCATGATGGGCGAGATTTTCTCGCTCAGCTCATCGCCGTAGAGCGGGAGTCCCACCTCGAAGCGTAGCGTGTCGCGGCATCCGAGTCCGCAGGGTTGCACACCGGCTTCAATCAGTTTGTCCCACATATTTTGAATGGTGGCGTGCGAGCCGTAGATTTCGAAGCCGTCCTCACCGGTGTAGCCGGTGCGGCTGACGATAATATTGTCGCCGTCGCGGTCGAGCGTGGTGAAGGTGTAGAAAGCGAGGTCGGCGGCATCGATGCCGAGCACGTCGCGTAGCGTAGCCTCGGCGTTGGGGCCTTGCAGGGCTATCTGTCCGTAACGGTCGCTCTGGTGGTCGATGTTGACATTGAAGCCGTTGCTTTGCCTGTTGATCCATGCCACGTCCTTGTCGATGTTGGCAGCGTTGATTACGAGGAAGTAGTCGTCGGCCGCGTTACGATACACGAGCAGGTCGTCGACGGTTCCGCCGTCGGGGTATAGCATCATGCCGTATTGAATGCCGCCGTCGGCCATTGTGGCTATGTCGTTGGTGAAGATGTGGTTGACGTAGCGCATGGCGTCGGCACCTGTGATGCGCACCTCGCCCATGTGAGAAACGTCGAACACTCCCACGTCGGTGCGCACGGCTTGATGTTCGTCGATGATGCCCTTATATTGAATAGGCATATCAAATCCGCCGAAGGGTGTCATGAGTGCCCCTAAGGCGAGATGTCGGTCATGTAAACACGTTTTCTTAATTTCCATTGTTTTATAGTATTAAAAGTGAGTTTATTCTTCTCTAAGCATCCAGTCGGCAATAGTGCCTGTGTCGGTCGAGAAATTTATACCTATTTTGGTGACCGGTAACTTGTTGGTTACAGCCAGAGCGTAGTCTTTACTATCGATTTGCGCCAATGCCTCGCGAGCACTTCGGTTGAGTTTCAACTCTATCAGATAGTTGCGTTTTGAAGTTGTGAGGAGAATGTCGAGGCGTCCATCGGCAGTACGCACCTGCGATTGTACTTTTATTCCCACTAGCATGAATATAACGTAGAGCATTGAGGTGTAATGCCCCTCGTTACGGCGTGTGCCCTCTTGATATGGAATCGACTTCAACAGGTGTCGCAAATGTGTGATAGCCGCTGATACATCGTTGTCTTCAAAGGCGAATCGAATATCTTCGGCGCTGATTAGCGGGTTGACATCAGTTGCCGCTGTCACGTAGTTAGGAATCAAGCTGTCCATGATGCCGAATCGCACTTCGTCGTTGGGGAAGCCTAGCGTGTATCGGTCACGGCGTTGGTCGTATTCCTTTATTGTCAGGTATCCGCTTTGATAGAACAGCGGTAAGACGTTAGTCATTTTCTCGGTGGGTACGTCGAATTGGTTCGATTTCACCACGCAACCGTCCAGCTTTGTGATATCGGGACGATACTTTTGAAGCAACTTGAGCAGAATTGTTGGAGTGCCGGTGTTGTACCAGTAGTAGTCCAAATACTCGTTCTGCATCGCGCACACGATGCTGTAAGGGTTGTAAACAGCTGAGCCTTCGCGCGCGAAGTGGTAGCCATTGTAGTACTGCCGCAGGGTGGCAATCATCTCGTCGCGCGCCGTTTGGTTGTGTGTCGCGAGATTGCTGATGCCTTGGCCGAAGAATGTGGTCAGCTCGTGCTCGGTAATGCCGCAAATGGTGCTGTATTGCGGGAGCATGCTTATGTTGCTCAAGTTGTTGAGCTCGCTAAAGATTGACAGTTGCGAGAATTTGGTGATGCCGGTGATGAAGATGAACCGGATGTGCTCCAGGCACTCCTTAAGCGGGGCGTAGAAGGCGCGCATCGTGTTGCGCACATCATCGAGAATCTCGTTGGTGATGTTGTTGAGCAGGGGCGCGTCGTATTCGTCGATTAGCACCACTGCCGGCATGCCGTATTTCTCGTGGCTGCGTATTATTATCTCTTTGAGGCGGCTACCAATGGTGTCGCGTGGAGTGGTTTGGAGCTGTAATGAGCGCTCAACCTCGTCGAGGCAGTCGTTGATTTGGCTATTAATCTTCGCAAGAGAACTCTCCTTTACCGAGCCTAAGCTCATGTGAACAACGGGATACTGTTTCCACTCGGTTTCGAGCCGATCCATAGCCAATCCCTTAAAAAGATCGGCGCGCCCCTCAAAGTAGCTTTTTAATGTCGAGACCAATAGCGATTTGCCAAAGCGCCGCGGTCGGGACAGGAACACGTAATTATAGGTGTGAGTGAGCTTATATATCAACTCTGTTTTGTCGATATATTGGTAGCCGCCTTCTATTATTTGTTCGAATATCGGCATTCCTACCGGGTAGCGTAACTCTTGCGTTTGTATCATAATCGTTGGTTGGAATACGTTAGTTGAACAGGAGGTCGAGGAGGAGGTCGAGGGAGAGGTTCATGACGGCGTTGTCCGGTTGGGCGTCGGTGAGGGCGTGGGCAACGGCGGTGCGGGTGAATGTGACGCCACGCAGGCGGTTGAGGATAAGAGCGTCGAGGTCGCCGATTACGAAGAAGTCGCCCGTGAGGTTGATGTCGCGGATGATGCCGCCTTCGATCACGAGCTGCGCCTCGATTTCGCCCACGCCGTCGAAGCGTTTGCTTCGCACGATGGTGCCCGGACTGCGGTGGCCGTAGATGAACTCGTGGCGCAGGTAGGAAGGCACGATGGCGCTGATGGCCTCGAGGTCGGCCTGGGTGAGAGTGATGCTGCCGTCGGTGAGGTAGCTGATGGCGTAGCGCTTGAACTCGTCGATGCTCATCGTCAGGTAGCGGTTGAGCGTGGTCACTCGCGACGCGACACTCTTCACGCCCTTTGCGGCGAGCTTGCTATGGCCCGGGGTGATGGCACGGGTGAGGTGGGTGAGGTCGGTGTCGTAGAGCATGGTGCCGTGTACGATGCTGCGTCCCGGCAGATGGTAGAAGGCGTTGCCGCTCACCTTGAGACCGTCAATCAGGATGTCGTTGCGCGCGCTGTCGCTCGCGTTCAGTCCGAGCGAGCGCAACATGTCAACTATCATGGCGGTGTATCGCGAGAAGGTGGTGGTGACGTTGTCGGCTCGCGTGATGTAGCTGAACATGATGTTGCTGCGGTCGGCATACACACAGCCGCCGCCGCTTTTGCGGCGATACACGGCGATGCCGTGGCTGCGGCAGTAGTCGAGGTCTACCTCGTTGTCAATCACTTGGTTGCGGCCGAAGATTACCGTGGGCGACACTTGCCAGAGGAAGAACAGGTCGTCGTCGCCAACGATGCTTGCGGCGTGCTCTTCCATCGCCAGATAGAAGGGCAGCGGACGCTCGGTGCTATCGTTCAACTTCAAGAGTTTCATTGCTTAAAGCGGTAATTCGGTTGGTTACACCCCGCAAAGGTACGAAATTAAATTATAAATTAAAAATTATAAATTAAAAATTTTCTGTTGCGGCTGCCGGGTGGGACAACGAATTACACGAATTATTTGACGGACGTTATAAAACAACAACTTTAAAACAACTAATAAACAACTTGGAACAACTTTTTTATTTTAGTATACGAGTTAACAAGTGGACGAGTGGACGAGAGGTTGCGGGGGAAATGAATGAGTAAATATGCGTAGTGGGACAGGTGGGACAGTGGTCGTACGTTTGTTTTTGCATGATTATGTGAATATTTATTAATCTCGATTGAGTGTGGGACAGTAGTTGCGACAGTGACTTTATTTGTAATTTTAATTGGCGCAAAGATAGGGGAGGGGAGTGGGCGGACGCAATATGATTTTGGTTATCCAATTTTGTTTGGTCAAAATAAAATAGTCGCATAATCTTTAATAAATGTTAACGTGATGTGATTTTTCGTTTTGTTTTTTGGTAATACGAAATTTCGTAGTAAATTTGCGGTGTTCATTTAAACGAAAAGTTTATGGACAAAGTTCTTTTAAATCCTGCGGAGCTTGAGCTAATAGAGGCTATACGCAATCTACGACTCGCTTATCCTAATGGTTATGAGGAGTTGCTATGGTATGCCCAGCAGCTGTTCGACAAGTTGGTCGAAATGCCGCCAGAGGATGAATAACTCATCCGAACCCCGTTACAAGCGGCGGGGTTCTTTAAAAGAACTTATTTTTTGGGATTTAAATAATAAGAGATATGACAATGAAAACAAAACTTAACGACATTCTGCTTTCTATTACGTGGCGCGACATCGCCAACCGTTACTTCGGCAAGTCGAGTAGCTGGCTCTATCACAAGATGGACGGCATCGACGGCAATGGTGGCAAGGGCGAGTTCAGCGCCGAAGAAGCCAAGCAGCTGCAAGCAGCACTGTATGACCTCTCTGACCGCATTCGAGCGGCCGCAGATAGGATTTAAAAGAACTCCAATTCCAGCCCTACAGCTTTTAAGCCGTGGGGCTTTTTCTTGTTCATCGTTTCTCGTTTTGCCGGCGGGATAGGTCAACGATATAAAACAACAACTTTTTCGAATTAGTTTTTGTTTGTGTGGGACAGTAGTTGCGACAGTGACTTTATTTATAATTTATAATTTTAATTGGCGCAAAGATAGGGGAGGGGAGTGGGTGGACACAAGGGGATTTTCGTTAATTATAATAATGTGAAGATGGCTTTGTGTTTTCGAATTATATATTGTGTAAGGGACGAGGAACTTTTTTGAGTGGAAAATTTGGTGGTTTCGGCAAAAGTTTCTAATTTTGCCGTTGGTTAGGTGAGGCGTTGCCTCTCTTGACTGTTAAATATGATAAATAAGAAGCGTTTTGCTGTTCGCTCATTGTAGAGAACCTGAGAAATTTTCACAAGAGTTGCGAAGAATTGCAAAGCGGTTTCCGCGTTATAGCGTGGACTGCTTTTCCATATCTGCAACTCAGGTTATCTCAGGACCTTCTACAATAGACGTGGCAAAGTTGGTTCACGTTTTTTATTGTTAATTCGTGTCGAGGGCCACGGCACGGCAACGTAAAGCAACTATGAGATTACGACTACTAACCGCTATCGCCTGCGTGCTACTTGGCTGCGCCGGCGCTTCGGCTCTGACAGTGACCGTGCTGCAGACCGATGGCAACAAGGTGTTTCTCGACCTTGATGAGCAGCCGGTGGTGACGTTCACTGTCGACGACATGGTGTTCACCACGTCGGCCACCGAGTTCAGTCTGCCGCTCGCCACCATCCGTCAGGTGACCTACGAGAAATTGCTTAATAGCATCGATGAGCTGAAAGCCACCGGAATATATGTGTCGCAGCTGGGCAACACCATCGTGGCTCGCGGCCTTAAAGCCGGCGGACAGCTCCTGCTCTTCGCCATCGACGGGCGCCTGCTTGGCACCGCTCGTGTCGACAGCGAGGGCACGGCGCAAATCGCGCTCGACACGTTCCCGCAAGGGGTGTATGTACTGAAATCGAATGAGTTAACCTTTAAAGCCCTGAAGAGATGAGAACATTCCGACAACTATTGCTAATGCTCACGCTTACGCTCTGCGGCACAGTGCTCGCGAGCGCCTATGAGTATTTCACCATTTGTTTCCACGACGGCACCCGCTCCGGCGTGTTCTACACCAACTCGATCGACAGCATCCGCTACTCGACCATCGACCTCGACAGCACGCTCTACTCCGAATGGAAAGTGCAGGAAATATGGACCCCCGACAGCGTTTACCGCTACCGGCTGGCCGACATCGACAGCCTCAGCTTCACCAACGTGAACGTTGACCTGGTGGCGGAGAATATCGCTCATATCAGCTCCTATATCAACCCACTATTTCTACAGTCGAAATCGTCGTACGAACTGTTGCAACGCATCAATGAGATAAACAACTTCGACTATGTGGAAAATGTATCGATTGACGAGCAATCGCTTTTTGTCACTATCAAAGATTGGGGCGACCTAACCTACAGCTATCCTCCTAAGCCGACAGCCGATATTGAGCCTATTACGGTAAATCACGCTCCCCATTTCATCCCCAATAAGCATAGGAAATCTATCGCCGGATATCCTATAACAGTTCACAAACAAAAAGAAGTGAAAAATGTGTGTGTTGTCAAGCAAATGAGCAAAGATGAAGATCCCGATTGGAAAAAATCATTTGAGCAAATTGAATTGACAGATTCGTTGTGTGGTGAATGGGGATTTAATGTGACACCATTAGATAGTTTAAGCGTTGATTTTTTTGCTAAAGATATAAAAAAATACGATTTGGTATTTCTTTTTACCCACGGCACTTACAACGGTTTGCACTGGTTTGCGACAAGCGAGGAAATTTATTGTCAACCTATAAATAAGAAAGTGGATGAAGATTCACTGAACAGAGTAGCTAAAGATTTTATCTTAAATAAATATTATAAGAATGGTTATGCCAACAATGAAATAGGATTTGATATTCTGCCTGAGACGCGAGACAGCGTGCCGACTATTGTATGTAATACTTGGATTTCAGAGAAATTCATTGCGCGTCACCGGAATCCATCGTCAAAGAACATAATACTTTTCAACTACGCATGCATGTCGATGAAAGACGGTCCGAGTGCCGCTATCGCGTTCAATAACAGTGGCGTTGATTGTTATACGGGATTTAATGAGATTAATAGAATCGCACCCTGGACATATACCAGTATTATTCTGCGTATGTTGAGTGGCATGTCGCTCTACTCGAGTATCGACAAACTGCCTGAGCATCTTAAGACCGAGACATTTGTTCCTGAAGGTTGGAAAGAAGAAGTTACCACGACTCTGCAACTTTACCCCAACAATCAGAGTAAAAGCGCTATATGTCTGACGCATCCCACCACCTTAGCCTCGAAAATGGTTACAAGCAATGGGAACGACGCTATTGAATTAGCCGGTAAAATCCAAATACTTGACGGTTCGCTGATTGTGGAAGCCGGAGGACATTTTGGCTTCTTGTTGAGCGATAACCCGAATCCAGAGCCATCGAACTCAATTGACATTAACGATATAACCTATGATGATACAGATTATGAGACCACGTCGACACTTCGATACAATGCGAATATAAACATAGCCGAACTACCCTCCAACGCGCGCTACTATCGAGCATACTTGTTTGATGGTAAGAGTCTATGCCTGGGCGAGGTAAAAGAGTTGGAATTGAAGCAAGAGGCGTACGTCGTGCTCAATGGTGGCACGCTGACGTTCTACTACGACGACAAAAAGACAGAGCGCGATGGCACCGTCTACGACATTAAACAGGAGTATACCTCATATAACGACCGCCCACAATGGAGCAATGCCAGTGCGACAAAAGCGATTTTCGACAAATCATTTGCCGATTACCGCCCCATCAGTACAGCATATTGGTTTCTTTCTTGTTCCAAATTACTGGCAATTGAGGGCCTTCAAAATCTAAACACATCGAATGTGACTGATATGGGGGATATGTTCGACGATTGCAGTTCGCTCACGAGCCTTGATTTGAGCAACTTCAATACGGCGAATGTGACGTATATGGGGCATATGTTCTACAAATGCACATCACTCACGAGCCTCGATTTGAGCGGTTTCAACACGGCGAAAGTGACGAATATGGGGTATATGTTCTCCGGCTGCAGTTCGCTCACGAGGCTAGATTTGAGAAGTTTCAACACTTCGAATGTGAAATATATGAACGATATGTTCTACGGCTGCAGTTCGCTCACGAGCCTTGATTTGAGCAGTTTCAACACGGCGAAAGTGACGAA
>JAFVDY010000067.1 GCA_017478265.1 Muribaculaceae bacterium
ACTTCAGGTTGTAGACCACGTTGGGCTGGTCGGAAGGCAGCAACGACTGGTAGTCGGTGTCGCTCTCGCCACCGCCTTCGATATATTTCTCGTCGACCATCCACTCGTGAGCAGTCACCCATTGCGCGTCGCCGGCGAAGCGGTACTTCAGTCTCACGCCCTTGAGGCCGGAGAACATACGGTTGATGTCGGAGATAGTAGCCACTATTTCCTCGCCACCTTCGACTGCTCGCTGGTTGAGCACGTTCTTGTCGAGCTTGAGTGTGATGTCGGGAGCCGCGGGCACGAAGTGGGCGCTGAACTTCACATCGCCAAACTGCCAAACGGAGGGATTGCAAGTGCTTGCAATCACCAGCTTAATGTCCTCGTAGTCGAGTACCGACTGGTCGCTCTGCTTAATGGTGAGCGTCTTGGTCATTGGCACACCATACTGCAACCACAACTCTGTGCCGTTGAGCAACGGCTGTCCGTCCATCAGGATCTGGAGCCCATGTGGATTAGATTCCGGGCTGACATACAGGAATACGGGCGACAACTCCTCGTGTACCTCGCTCTCGTTGGCGAGCACGATTTGCACTTGCGCCTCCTGTCCGGCCGGGATGTCGACAATATTTCGCAAGGGCATTGAGATCTTGGGGTTGTCGAGCCTCATTGTAGCATAGTCGAGCGTCTGGCCGGGTCGGTAGTACAGGGTCTTGGTCTCACCCTCGTAGGGGCAACGGGTCTGGCCGCCACGGGTGCGGAAAATCGGTCCCCAGCCTCGGGTGGAGTTGAAGATGTCGACGCTGTGGGCGTTGCCTCGCTGGGTGTCGTTGAGCGTATAGGAGAAACGCTCTGTCGTCGTAGTCTCGTCGACATCGTATATGGTCTGATGGTAGCCGATTTCGGTGTTGAAGACAATAATCGCGCCTAACTTGTCGTACAGGTAGCCGTTTCTGCCCTTGAAGGCGAGTCCTGTCTTGAACTCCTCAACCGAGTTGTGCACTTCCTTGGTGGATTTGCCTGTAGTGTTGGTAACGGAGACGCCGCGATCAAACGACTCGTTGCCGATTTTATACTTGGCGTTGCCAAAGGCTTTTAGTTTATCCTCCTCGTTATCGGCAAGCGTCTTTTTCCACTTCGCAATCACTTCGTTGCACCACATGACGCTGTCGATGCCCTCATAGACCTTGGGGAAGCGCGCGTAATAACTCGGTCCGTCAAATCCGTCTTTGGCATCGGCTCCCCACACGTCCATGTCGTTGTTGGACGATCCGTACTTTTTATCGTCCTGTGTGAGGAAAGTATAATAGGTGGGCACAGGCGGGTTCTCTTCGATTTCGCTCATTGAGTTGATGTGCTTAATCATCGAGTTGCGCGTGCGCTTGATGTTGTCGAAGAGGGTGGTTTCGATATACTTTTGTGAGTACTCGAAGTGGGTGTTGAACTTCTCGTCCATCGCCATTGTCTCCTGCACACCCACACCCCATGAGCCGTCGTCCTGCTTGAAGAGTCCAACCTTGTCGGCTGCTCCGATGATGTAGTTGGTGGAGTAGCCGATAAACACGTCTCCGTCGCGACCCACATAGTTCATATCGGACGATGTGGATGTGGCGTGAGAGTTGGTGAGGGTGACCGAGGTGTGGTTGTCCCATGTCTTATTGACGTCATACTTGAAGAAGCCGAAGTTCTCGTGGACTGTGGTGTTGAAGTCAAGCATACCGAAGAAAGCCGTACCCTTGAGGAAAGCGAACTCCATCGAGACGTGGGCTTCCACACCTGTCTCAGTGCCATTGTGAATGCCTCGCACGGTGTAGGTGTAGTCGCTGGTGACGGTATCCGTAGCCCAGGTAGCTGACGAAGCGTCGCCCGGCGGGTCGCGCAGCACCATCTGCACGTGGCTCGGGCCTGCCGTGATGAAGTTGTTGCCGGTGGGAACCACACCGAAGCATATACCCGTAAGGCCATCTTTTTTCCACAACCGTGTTTGCTTGTTGATTACCATCGAGGCGTTCATGTTGCGCGTGAAAGGCTTGGTGAGGCTCGGAATGCCGGCAATCCACTTATATGTGCCCTCGCCCAGGGAGTCGAGAGGTACCTGTCCCGACTCGAGGCGCACCAGTTCGCCTCGCCTGAGTTGATGTCCCTCGGCAACGGTGTCGATAGCGGCGACTATCGAATGAGCGCCCAACTCGTTGTCGAAGGTGACGACAGAGTCGCGCAGCACATCTTTGTAGAGTTTGCCTTTTTTGTCGGTGTCATAGTTGGTGTAAGGCTCGTAGGCTTTCACCTTGAAATTATAGGTGCGTCCCATTTGGAACACAGGGTAGCCATAGTTGTAGGTTACCTTCTTTGTGGTTTTGTCATAATTGTAGATAGCGAGCTTGACATCCTTCCCGGCATCGCGCACCGTGACGGTGTCGACCCCGAAGACACCCTCCGGCGCACCCATCTGTTTGATATCAATTACGGGATTGCTGCGATAAGTAAGCATGAGCTTGCGGTTGCACTTGAATAGCGGTAGCGGCACCTTACCTACCGAGTAGATAGTGTCGGGTATTATGGTGTCGTTGGGATTTCGCAGGTCGATAGCCGGTATGCTGTTGAACATCTCGTCGCGGTCTATATCGGGATTATTGGTGAACTTAACGCTCTCCACCTTGTAGCGAATGGGCGGTAGAATAGCGCTGAACTCGCCCGTCTTGGGGTCGGTGGTGATATAGACGCATTTTGCCTCGTCCTCACTGCCGGCACCGCGGTAGGCTGTGCTGCCAATTATGTTGCTGGCCGAAGCCACGTCCACTTTCTCGCTGTTGGCGATCCATTGCGAGGTTGTGCCCTCGATGTGCTGCACGGCGTTGATGAGGCGCTGCGGGTGGTCGAGGGGCGACAGTTTAATCACGGCCGCGCCAATGGTGTTCTCGCTCACGCCGTAGCCAAGGGGTTTCTGCCCCTCGGTCTCGCCGCCGGTGACGCGTCCGGCCACTGTGGCTTGTGTGATGTCGAAGAAGTCGATGTGGGTGTCGGCGAGGAACTCGTAAGTCTCGCCCTCGGTAGCTGGATAGCGCCCGCCACCCTCGAAGACGTGAATCATACGTCGCGCCTCGATGTAGTGGTTGCCGATGGGCACGGAAATCTCATATTCGCCGTTGGCATCGGTCATAATCAGTTTGTCGTTCTTGTTGCACGGTCGGCCGTCCACGTAGAAACTTACGCTATCCACGGGAATAGTGGTGCCGGCGTAGCGTACGGTACCGCTCACCTTGAAGCTCGACTCGTCAATAAAGTCGGAGTTATTGATTGTAAGTGAGGTGCCGCCGATGAATGCCGAGCGGTTGGTGGGGTTGAACGTATGCACGCCTTTGGTAGGATAAACGCTATATCGTGTGCCGCTACCGGTGAACGGTATAGCGCGTATCTCATATTCGCCCTTGTCGTTGGTCATGCCGTAGGCCGAGAGTTGGTTGGCGGTAGGTATGATGTCGTCAGGGCGGGTATTTGCGCCGACGGTCACATGGTTGCCGTTGGGCACGCCGTTTGAGCACGAAATGTCGAAAGCGTATTCCTCGAGTCCCTCGTCGAATGTAATGTAGGATTTCAGTCCCTCAGTCTCGCCGCTGATGAGGCGGTCGACATCGGCTGTAATCTCGTCGGTGGTAAGCACACGGTTCCACAAGCGGATTTCGTCGACGTTGCCAATAAAGTCGTGGCACAGCACCCAGTTGTTGCCGTCAAGCAAACCGTCAAGATCAACGTTGATTTTCATCTGCATATTGCGGAAGCGTGGGCCGAAATAGCCTTTCCAGTTGTCTTTGTCGCGCGCGGTTATCTGATAGCGGATGCGGGTTGTGGCCGGGGGAATGGTAAAGTTTTTGGAGTAGGTGAGCCAATCCTTATGTGTCGAGGTGTCGTGACAAATCGTTTCGGTGCTGAGCAGGTTGCCCGCATCGTCATACATCATCGCTTCCACTTTGCACACTTTCGCTCCCCACTCTGCCGACACCGATACTGAAGCGTCGACAGGCAAGCCGATCATCCCCGGAGAAATAGTGACATCTTTCCATGCCGTAAGAGTTATATGACTGGAGCAGAAGGCATTGTCGCTTATTATCCATCCCGATACGCTTTCACCCCTATTTGACAAAAACCAGCCGTCGAACGAGGAGCCGTCGTCGTTGAGCAAAATCGGGTCGAATTTCATTGTTCCATTATCATACATGGGTGGCGCGGTCACGCTCGTGTCGGCTACGGCACGAGTGTTGCCGGCAGTGAAGGCGTTGACCTTGTTGCCGTCGCACATGAGCGACACTTGCGAGTATTCACCGGCGGGAATGCCTCCGGCCGGTTGTTTGTTAAGCATAAGGTCGAACAAGCCCTTGTCCTTGTTATACTTGAGGCCAAGATTTACCGGTGCTGTGAGCAATGTCATGTCCGTGTTGGAGCTGTCGGGACGGACATACATCTGCAGTGTGAACGGCTTGTGGTCGTTCACCACCTCGCCCAGACTCGTAAACTTCAAAGCGTCACCCTTCTCAAGAACTCCGCGGCTATGGTAGACTTGTCCGCTTTTGACGTTGCTTTCACACGACAGGCTCACTCGCACGTCATTCACGGCTGTGCCGTCGTCGAACTGCACCCGTCCGCTGATTACGCCCAACGAGCGGCTAAAGCCCACATCGCGCATCGAGTTGCCGATTACTCGACCTCCGCCCTCGCAGTCGTCGCCATAAGCTATTACGCGATACTCATAGTAGCGCCCCGGCTCGGCTGTCTTGTCGGTAAAAGAGTAGGTGGACTTAGTGTCTTCCTCCTCGTGGATTGATATCCAGTCGTTGCTGCCTATGTAGCGGCGTTGCACATTGTAGAGTGTGGGCTTGGTTCCCACCTGGCGCGCCTTCCATCTGATTACGACCTCGGTTCCTGCTGTGCCTTTGGTGGCATCGACCGAGGTGACGGCGCTCACTCCGAGTACGTGGGCATAAATGGTGTCGCTGTAGAGGTGCACCTTGTTGTCGGCGAGATCGAGTTGCACGAAATAGCCGTAGAGCGTGCAAGCGGATGCCGGTTTCTCGTCGGAGAACGATGCCTTGCCGGCGTCGCGCGACACGTTGACTTCGGTATAGTTTCGCGTAACAGAGCCGCCCGGCTCGATGCGATGCACCTTAAAGGTGAGATCGTTCTCATTCTTAGGCACATTGCCGAAGGTCCATTCCACTTTAACGTTGTCGGTGGCAGTGGTATCCTGCACCAGATGCATAGGGATTACCGGCACGGTGCTCTTGAATACCGTGGCGGTGTTGGCGGGAATATTCTTCTGCGGGTTGCTCGGAACATCGAAGGATTCCCAGGAGTTACGCTTCTGGAACACCTCGTAGCGGTAGTTCCGGCTCATCTCCATGCCGTAGTTGGCGTTGTCGGTAAACGTTGTGCCACCGGTAGATCCCAGTTCCTCGCGATTTCCGGTAGGACGATAGTTCTCGTCGAGCTGTGTGCGACAGATTTGGAAATCACCGTCGCCGCTGCTTATACCGTTGGCGTTCCACTGTAGCGACACGTTCTCTTCCACCTGATTGTACGTTGCCGTTAAATTGGTGATTGTGGTGGGACACGACATGGTGGTGGTAGTGTTTTCGTTGAGGTTCTGCGAGATGTTTGTGCCGTTGAAGGTGAAATTAGTCTCGGTGCGTCGGGTCACATTCACCTTGAAGTCGCCATCGGTGGGAACCGCCAGCACCTTCTCCCCCGTGCCTCGTCCCTCGGCCTTGAAAGAGTCCTTCGAGAAGTTGTTGCCGTTGCGGTCGGTCACAGTCACGTCGTAGACGGTGGCGAACTTGAAGTTGCTCACATTCTTGCCGATTTCCTCCGGCAGCCACGAGTTGTCGGTGCTCACCTTCACCTTGTCGGGCGATGACCAATCAATCTGTGGCTCGCGAGCGCGCGACATATTGTTGAAATTTATGTCTTTGAGGTAGCGAGCCGTGATGTAGAACCAATAGTCGGAGTGCCAGAAGTTGCTTTGATAGAAATAACTTCGACTCTCTACCTGAATGGCTGCCACTTCACGCATACCCCGCTCATTGGGCGCGAAACGGCAATAGAAGTAGGTGCCGTCCCACGAGCAGTCGGCTCGCCCCCATGAGTAGTTGGTTTGATTCCAATTGGAGCGCCCTTCAACGATTTGGTACTTTTGGCCGTTTTTGAGCACTACATAAATGTCTTGCTCTGAGCTCTTGTAATCATAGTCCTTGCTCTGCTTGCGATTGTAACAGAACTTAAGCCATACGGTTGGCTCTTTAGTTGAGACATCACCGCCATTATTGGTTTCGAAATGTCTGAACTCGTTCATCTTCGCGTCCTCGCTGTCGCCCGTACACCAGCCGTAGCTCTTGCCGCTACTGATGCTCGAGACATAGACGTTACACCAATAGGTGCCGCCTCCGGGGTCGGTGAAATGACCGCTAATCGCATTCGCCGAAAGCACGCTCAGCAGTGCTACGGCCAATGTAATCAGTAATTTAAATGTTCGGCTCATATTATTTATAGGTTAAAAAAATAAATCTGAATTGGTTGATTGAACCAACAAAATTAAGCAATTTTTTTAAATAATAATGCGCCAGCGCCAAAAATATTCGTTTTTAACAAAATTTTTTAACAAAAATCGACAAACAAGATGGAATAAACAAACCCCACACATACGTCGCAAGCGCCTTAATGTGGGGCTAACTTATAGTATCTACCTCTCGAGGTAGAATTTTTTCTGGGTGGGACAGTGGGTGCGGTATAGTGTGCATCCTTCGGCTGCAGTGATGAGGTGGTCGCTACCCACGGTCACGACCGTGGGTTATCCGTAGTGGGCTGACTGCGTCAGCGTCGTGCGGGCCGGAACTCAAGCAGATAGACGATGGCGGCGAATGCCAGCAGCAACGCGGTGCGATAGACGGTGGTGGCGAGAGTGCCGCCCACCGTGATGAGCACCATCGCTGCGTAGAGCGCGGCGGTAAGCAACACATAGAGGAGAATGCGACCCATCGGATAGTCCACGCGATAGTATCGCTGCCCGACCAAATAACTGAGAATCATCGATGTGCCATAGCCCGCTACTCCGGCCCACGCGCACGCCATATAGCCGTAGCGAGGCACAAACAATATGTTGACCACCACCAGCACCAGGCAACCGACTGCCGAGAGCAACGCGCCCCAGAGCGTGCGGTCGGTGAGCTTATACCAGAACGAGAGGTTGAAATAGACACCCATCATTATCTCGGCCGCCATCACTATTGGCACCACACGCAAGCCCACGCGGTAGTCCTCACCTATTATATATTTAAGCACCTCAATCCACGCCACCACTGCAAGAAACGCCAGCAGCGTGAATATCAGGAAGTATTTCATTCCCTTAGCGAGCATCGCGGGATTGTTGCGGTCCTGACTATTGCCGAACACGAACGGCTCGTAGGCGTAGCGGAAAGCCTGCGTTATCATCGCCATTATCATCGCTATCTTGACAGCGGCACCATAGATGCCCAGTTGCACCTTGCCCGAGCCGGGGCCTCCGGCATCGTCATAGATATTGAGAAACGCCATCTTGTCGAACGCTTGATTAAGGATGCCGGCAATGCCCAGCAGCACCAGCGGCCAGGCATACGACAGCATGCGCCGCAAGAGTTTGACATCGAGCCGCCAGCTGACGCACGTCAGCTCCTTCCATAGCAGCACATTGAGCAGCAGCGTGCAGGCCAAGTTGATGTAGAACACCCAGCCCACGTCGAGGGTGAACGCGTCGTCGTAGATGCCGAACACATTCCATCGCAGAGCCGGAAACACTATGAGGTACAAGATGTTGAGCACCACGTTCAGCCCAATATTGGCGAGCTTGATACACATAAACTTGAGCGCGCGCTTGCGGTGGCGAAGATATGCGAAGGGGATGCATTGGAAAGCGTCGAAGGCCACGCAGATGAGCATCACCCACACCCATTGCGGATGGTCGGCATAGCCCATGGCTCCGGCTATGGGCTGGATAAACATTGTCGCCAGCGCCATCACCAGCAGGTTGACGGCACCAACGGCGATGAGCACCGTCGAGTACACCACATCGGCGTTCTCCTCCTTGCGGTTGATAAAGCGGAAGAGTGTCGTCTCCATGCCAAAGGTTAGCAGAACCAACATCAGCGCCACATAGGCATATATATTGGTCACCACACCATATTCGCCTCCCGACGCCGCAAAGCGTGCCGTCTGTATCGGCACCAGCAGATAGTTGATAAATCTCGCGGCAATGCTACTCATTCCGTAGATTACCGAATCCTTCGCCAATGATTTAAATGAAGCCACAGTATTGTTGCCTGATTTCAGTTTCTTGTCTTTAGTTTCTTATAAACTTGTATATTAGCCCTCTAATTGATATCCTCGTAGCGCGAGGCGATGATGTCGGTGGCGGCGCGGTCGAAGAGGTCGAGCAATTTGAATGCCTCGCCGCGGGTGGCATAACGGTCGGCACTGTCGCGGCTGAGTTTGTTCATCTCGCTCTTGAACACGTTGTTGTCAACCTTTTTCGCGCCAAGGAAGCCCTTGCGGGTTCGCACACCGTTTATCACCACGTTCATGTCCCACTCGCCGGGCGCGAAGAAGCGGACATGACGGCGGTTATGCCCGAGCTCGGTGAGCCACTCGGTGTAGGCGGGGAAGAACTGCTCGTTGAGCAGGCGATAAAAGCGCGAATGCAGGAAGTCGCGGGTGATGCGCGGAGCGTCGGCCGTGAACCCCTGCCCTATCATTCCCTCAAAGCCTTTCCTGAGGTAGATATACAGCAAATGCAGCTTAACCAGCGGAGCGTAGATCAGATCGCGCGTCTCCTTGCCGAGCGAGCCGAAGTCAACATCGTCGGTATCACGCTCAAGGCCGTACTCAAACGCCTTCGTGGGCAATGGAGTGCCCGTCACCGGATCGCTAAGCTCGCTATTGTCCATCGCGGCGAACTTAAACGGCGTCATCGCTCCCACCAGCTCAACCAGGTGAGCCGGGTCGTGCTGGTCGAGCTTATCGCCGGGGTCGTAGGGATACGGCGCGTTATGGTCGTGGTCGCCAAGGTAGAAGATGGCGTTCACGGCATTGCTGCCGCTGCCGGTGAGGGTGTTGTTGTAATATTCGAGGGCCGATTGCGTCTTTGTCACGAAGTCGGCATTGTCGATGCGGCGGTCTTCCTTGTCGTCGCTCTCCATCAGGCTGAAATAGGGCAACACTGTGAGCGCCCCGATGGGCGCTTGCTGCAACACGGCGCAGTTTTTGGCGTCGATATTGCTCGCCTGACGCAGGTTCTTCACCAAGATGGGAAAGCCGGCGGCACCGGTGCCACCGAAGATGCTGCTTATAAAGAACACTCGATCGCCCTGAGCGAAAGCGCCCGTGAGGGCCTTAAACTCGTTGCTGTCCTTTATGCCGTTGAGCGCCACAGCGCCTATGTTGGGCGACCCGACGAAGCCTATGCTCATGTTGTTCTCCAGCTGATAGTCGGCAAATAGCAACGACGTGAGCGCCTGGTTGGGCTCGTTCATAGTGTTGTAGGAGATAAAGTCGCGGAACTTGTAATGCTCCACCGCCTCAAGGTTGAAGATAAAACTGTCGCTGAGCGTGACTCCGGGCGACGACACCACATCACGCAGACTCGAAATCTTCGTGGCGAAGAAGCCCTCGGTATTAAGCGCGTCGCCATGCAACAACCGCCGTATCTCGCCGTAGGCGCTCAGTAGTTTCTCCGTCGCCTTGAGGTCAGCATTGCTCTTATGAGGGTCGATGATGATGGGCACCATCTCGAGGTTGGACAGCGGACAGCCGGAGGCATCGCGCGGCTTGACGCCGGCGGCGGCGAGCATCAGCATCGACTTGAGCACACGGCTCCCTGTTCCTCCTATCGCAAAAATAAATAGTCTCATATTTCGTTTCTTGTTATTCGGTTTCTGTTTTCCACTCTTTGAGGGTGCGGGCATCGGGGTCGACCACTACGCCCACTTTCACCTTCTTTCGTTTATCGTTCCAGTAGGGGATAAGATAGTTCTTCTCGTCAATCTGAGCCAATGCGTCGTCGACACTGGCCGAGCCGTCTATCTTCAACTCGATAACGTAGATGCTAGAGCGACTCTTCAACACCACGTCGCAACGCCCGCGAGCGCTCTTTACCTCGACTTGTGCCTCTATGCCAAGGCACGTGAAAATCAGGAACAGCGCTTTCTCGAAATCCAATTCGTTCTTCAGGCCCAAATCATAGGGCAACGACGACATATAGCTCCTCACTGCCTCGAGAGCGTGATTGATATCGTCATGAAGCATCGCACGTTTTACCTCAACAAGCAAGGTCGTATTGGTTGACGGAGTCGGACTCAGATACATCGGCATCAACGTGCGGTAAAGACCGGAGTACACCTCGCGGTTGGGGATGCCGAGCGTGTAGATGTCCAACTCGCGGTTATAGTCCTTGATTGTGAGATAGCCGCTCTGGAATAATATCGGTATCGCTGTCGACATATTGTCGAACGGCTGGTCGAAATCACTTTTAAACAACTGAGAACCTTCGATATCATTGAGTCCGAAGTTGTACCTGTTGAGAATTTTTATCAACGAACTCGGGGTCGCGCTACCGAACCAATAATCATCCAAATCCTCGTTTTGAAACGCGTTCACGAGGCTGAAAGGGTTGTAGATATCCGTCAGACGCGAGCTGAAGTGATAACCGTCATATTTATCACGCAGCAGCTGCAACATAGCTTCAGCAGTGATGCCGCGCTCGTGGGCCATTGTCGCAATCTCGGGAGCGAAATTCTCCGCAAGTTCGGTAGCGGTTATGCCTACGAGCGACTCCATCTTGGCTGTCAAACTAATGTTGCTCAAGTTGTTGATGGTCGAGAAAATCGACATCTGCGAGAACTTGGTGATGCCCGTAAGGAACGCGAAACGCAGATGCTCTCCCATCGATTTGACCGGACCGTAGAAGCTGTTGAAGATCGAGCGAACAGCGCTCATCTTCTCCGGGTCGTCAATCACATTGAGCACAGGCGAGTCGTACTCGTCGAAAATAAGCACCACGCGTTGCCCCGTCTGCTCATGGGCGGCAAGAATCAGCTGCTTCAAACGGTCGCCGCTGTCAAGCCCTGTGCCATCGCAACCGTATGTGTCTTCATACCTCTTCAGCATCAACGAAAGTGACGGGGAGATAGCGCTCACATCGTCTTTTTTACACTGCGACATATCGAAGTGTAACACCGGATACTTCGTCCACTCCCTCTCCAACCGGTCGATTGCCAAGCCCTCAAACAAATCCTTGCGACCCTGAAAATAATACTTTAACGTAGAGCATAACAGCGACTTCCCGAACCGCCGCGGACGACTCAAGAATATGGCGTCGCCATAGTTGTTGACGAGATCGTATATGTATTCAGTCTTGTCGATATATACAAAACCATCTGTTCTTATTTTCTCAAAATCCTGCACGCCGGCAGGGAAGCGACGTCGTTTCATATTTACTCCTGCTTTGCTCATTTTTCGAGGTTCAACCACAATTTAAATATTGAATCAGCGATTCTTTTCGCAAGGTTACCTAATCACCGTGCGCTCGGCCGGGTCGAGCCACATCGGAGCGGAACTGTCGATACCGAACGCCTTAAAGAAGGTGTCGATATTTCGCAACGTGGCGTTCACGCGGTTGCGTCCAAGCGAGTGCTCGTCGCTCTTGGTCTGCTGATATTCGCTCTCGGGAGTGTTGTTCTCAGCCCAAATGCGGCCATAGCTCAAGTAGAATCGTTGCTCGGGAGTGAAGCCGTCTATGAGTTTGCCGGCGCGAGCCTGCGGTGTCTTGAGGAACGCGTCGTAGGCGATACGCAGTCCGCCCTGATCGGCTATATTCTCGCCAAGAGTCAGATGCCCGTTGGCATGCTCTGTTCCGGAAATGATGATTTTGTCGAACTGAGCCGCAAGTTTCTCGGCCGCCTCGTTGAAGCGGGCAGCGTCCTCCTCGGTCCACCAGTCAACCATATTGCCTTGATAGTCGAATGTGCGCCCCTGGTCGTCGAAGCCGTGAGTCATCTCGTGACCAATCACCACGCCTATGGCGCCATAGTTCACAGCGTCGTCGGCCTTCGGGTCAAAGAACGGTGCTTGCAGGATTGCTGCCGGGAACACGATTTCGTTGTTCAGCGGATTATAATAAGCATTCACCGTCTGCGGTGTCATCTCCCACTCTTCCTTGTCGACCGGTTTGTTCCACTTATCGAGGTTGCGATTGGTTGCCCACACCGACGCGGCCTTCATATTGTCGTAGAGCGATAGTTGCGGGTCGATGCTCAGCGCGCTATAGTCGCGCCACTTGTCGGGATACCCCACTTTTACAGTGAATGAGTTGAGCTTAACCAGCGCGTTAACCTTGGTCTCGTTGCTCATCCAGTCGAGGCCGGCGATATGAGCCGCCAGCGACTTGCGCAGGTTGTCTATAAGGGTAAGCATCTTCTCCTTGCTGTCGCCGGCAAAATATTTCTCCACATACAGCTGTCCGACGGCCTCTCCAAGCACGCCATTGGGAATGCCCATTGCACGCTTCCAGCGTGCGCGACGTTGCTGCTGACCGCTCAGCATCTTACCGTAGAATGCGAACGAGGTTTCGCCAAAGTCATCGCTCAGATAGCCCGAGGCGCTCGTGATAATGCCACCGGCCAGATAGTCGCGAATCTGCCGCTCGCTCAGCGTGGTCATCAGCTCGTTGGCCACCGCCATCACTTTGGGTTGCTCAAGTATAACCTTATCCATCGAAGGCAGCCCCATTATGGTGAAGTACTGTCGCCAGTTGATGGCGGGATAGTCACGTTGCAACTCTTCCACCGTGCGTGGATTGTAGAGTTTGGAGATGTCGCGCTGCTCGGCACGGGTCATACTTGCCTGTGCAAACCGATACTCAATATCGTAGATGGTGGCGGCGGCGCGCTTGGCATCTTTAGCCTTATATCCGGCGAGCACAAACATCTTTGCGAGATAGTCGCGATAAGCCTGCTGTATCTTCTTGCTCTCAGCGTCGGTCTTGAGGTAGTAGTCACGGTCAGGCAGGCCACTGGTGCCGCCGCTCATATACAGTGTGTTGATACTGCTATTGGTGAGGTCGGCCTCAACACCTATTCCGAAGAATGGATTTCCCAAGCTCTTATGGGCGTGGGCGATATATTGCGTAAGCTCCGCCTTGGTGAATGAGCGGGCCCAGTCAAGGTCGCGTTGCAGCGGACCGGCTCCCTCGCGATTTAGGCGAACACTGTCCATCGCGAGCGCGAACAGGTCGGTCACCTTTTGCCCTACCGTGCCGGGGGCGTGTGGCTCCTTGGCAAGATTGTCGAACAACTCTTTAAGCTGCTCGCGATTCTTCTCGGCCAGTTCGTTAAACACTCCGTAGCTGCTATATTCAGCCTTCAGCGGGTTCGCCTTCATCCAGCCGCCACCGGCGTACCGGTAGAAGTCGTCGCCTGGCTTAACGCTCAAGTCCATATCCGCGCGATTGATTCCGTGAGTTTGCGCCGGCACGGGTAGCGCGAGCAACATCGCCAGCGCCATTACAAAGGTTGTAATTACTTTTTTCATCTCAAGTCGTTGTTTTTATTATCGTGGCAAAGCCTATAAATTAATGCTATGCCACTATATTACTTAATACTTATTATTACGCTATCTAAATCTTCACTTTCACTTCGTCGAAGCCCTTGCCGTAGACACCGCGCACGTTGCCTTGCGTGATAAACGCGTCGGGGTCGATCATCTTCACAATCCTGAAGATACTGACGCTCTCCAGACGCCTGCACACCACCATCACCACCTGCACCGGCTCCTTGCTATACCATCCCATTCCGTTGAGTATCGTACAACCGCGGTTGGCGCTGTTGTTGATGGCATTCGCTATATCCTGCCACTTCTTCGAGATAATGAAAAATTGCACCGCCTGGCGGTTGCTGTTTATCACCATATCGCTCGCTTGAGCGAAGATAATCAGGAAGATAAGGCCGTATACGATCTTCTCCACCTTGTCGTCGCCTGGCAAGAAGTAGCTGAAGCTGATGATGATAAGGTCGCAATAAAGCATCATGCGCCCAAACGAGATATTGCTCTTCTTGGTCACCATAGCCGCGATAATGTCGGTACCGGCACTCGACCCGTTGTGAGCGAACACCGTGCCGATGCCCACGCCACACAACACCGCTCCAAGCACCGCGCTCATAAACGGCTGACCGCTTACCAGAGGCTCGGGAAACAAAGGCTGCAACACGCCCAGCAGCAACGTGCACATGGTGGCACCGAATATCGTGCGCAACACAAACTGCTTGCCAACCGTGCGAAACGCTATCGCCAGCAGAAACAGGTTGATGCCATAGTACACCAGAGCCACGTTCCATCCGAACGCATAGTACAACAGCGACGCCATACCGGTCACTCCTCCCGTAACAATGCGCTGCGGCAATATAAACGCGGCAAAACCGAACGCGTAAATCAATAAGCCTAAGATTATCATCACATAATCCCTGGCTTCGGTGACAAATTTACTCGTATTATCTTTAGTCATTACTATAAAATTAGCTTTTCAACCCGCAAAGGTACACATTTTATATGAAAAATGAAAATCGACCTAAAAAAATACTGATCCTCCAACCGAAATTTACTCAAAACGCCACTTGCCAACCACACTCACGGCAGACAATTCGACCGCGCCCAAGAGCTAAACCGGCATATTTTACCCGCTTTTAGCACTCGAAAGTTGTTCCATTTTGTTTAATCTGTTTTTCTTTCCCGACCGCGCTGACATCAACTGAAAAATCGGGAAAATCGGGCGAAAAACGCATTTTTCGGAAAATTTCACATCTATTACATTCTTTTTTTGTATCTTTGCCGATTGAATTGGTAGTAACAGGCCGCAAACAGCAGGCCACAACACTATTGGACTATGGCAAAAACAAAAGCGCGCATCGCGCGTAATAACACGATTATTAAATGGTTATGGCACGGGTTCTTCGCCTTTTGGGCGCTGGTAATCTTGCTGTTTATCCTTATTTATAATGGAATTATCGGCTATATGCCGCCGGTAGCCGAACTCAAAAACCCCACCGACAACTATGCCTCGACGCTTTACACCAGCGACGGCAAAGAGATGGGCCGCGTCTACCGCAGCAAGGGCAACCGCGTCTACGTCGACTTCGACCAAATGTCTAACTACCTAAAGCAAGCGCTTATCGCCACCGAGGACGCACGCTTCGACGAGCATTCGGGCATCGACGCGAGAGCCATCGCACGCTCTGTTGTCAAACGCATATTTATGGGGCAGACAAGCGCCGGAGGCGGTTCTACCATCACACAACAGCTCGCAAAGCAACTCTACTCGCCTAGTAGCAACAACATCGTTGAGCGCGCGATGAAGAAGCCAATCGAGTGGATCATCGCCATCAAGCTCGAGCGATACTACACCAAGGACGAAATCATGAAGATGTACTTCAAC
>JAFVDY010000068.1 GCA_017478265.1 Muribaculaceae bacterium
CGTTGCTTCTCGATGTCCATCCAGTCGCTGGTGGCGGTTTTTTTAATCTTATTACTTTTCACAGCGCCTGCCACGTGAATTGCTCCACCAAAGAGCAGCAACTTCTCTGTGAGCGTGGTTTTACCCGCGTCGGGGTGGGAAATTATCGCGAAAGTGCGACGTTTCGTTATTTCGTCGTTGAAAGTCATATTCTAATTTAAACTATTTGCTAAAATCATGCAAAGTTACGAAATATACTTGAATTGACGCAACAAAATTGCAGAATAATTGAAAAACGAATAAATATAGTTAAAAATGGCGGTCGTTTGATAATTATTTTGTATATTTGCACGATATTTCGATTGGTCGGAACATCAATAAGCTAACAATAATATTATTAACCCTTTAAACAAACTATTTAAGAAGAATGAACAAATTTTTAACCGTATTACTGCTTCTGGTTGTAATTGTGGCCGCGGCATGCCAGCCGGGCAAGAACGACGCGAAGGCCGACGAAGTCGATGGATTTAAGCTCGCCGCTGTCAACGACATCGTTATGTATCAGGTTAACCCGCGTGTGTTCGCCCCCGAGAAGTCGATTGTTGCCGTAACACAGCGTCTCGACTCCATAAAGGCTCTCGGCGTGAACGTAATCTGGGTGATGCCAATCTATCCCATCGGCAAGGAGAAGACAAAGAACTCGCCTTATAGCATTCGCGACTACAAGGCTATCGCCGAAGAATTCGGCACCATCGACGAGTTCAAGACTCTCGTCGACTCTTGCCACGCTAAGGGCATGGGCATCATTCTCGACTGGGTGGCCAATCACACCGCATGGGATGCCGTATGGCTCAAAGATCAGGGTCACAAGGACTGGTATACTCAGGACGAGAACGGCAATGTGATCTACACGCCAAACACCGATTGGACCGACGTTGCCGACCTTAACTACGACAATAAGGACATGCGCGCCGCTATGATCGACGCCATGAAGTACTGGATTGTCGACATTGGCATCGACGGCTTCCGCTGCGACGTAGCCGACTGGGTTCCTGTCGACTTCTGGAAAGATGCCCTTTCCCAACTGCGAGCAGCAGTTGGCAATCGCCAGCTGGTGTTCCTCGCCGAGGGTAACAACCCCGAAACCATCAACGATGGCGGCTTCAACATGAATTACGGTTGGGACTATCGCGGCCAACTCAATAAGGTGTTCCAAAAGAATGAGCCGGCTTCATCGCTCTTTGAAGCCGACAAGAAAGAGTATGAAAATCTTAAGGCCGACAAGGTGAAACTGCGCTTTACCACCAATCACGACGAGTCGACCAAAGAAACTCCCGTGGTTGACTACGGAGGTGAACGTGGCTCGATGGCCGCTTATGTGGCTACCGTCTTCCCCCACGGAGGCGCACTCATCTACAGCTCGCAAGAGGTGGCTTTCCCCACGCCCATCAACTTCTTCAAGTATGTGCCCGTTGATTGGAGCGCTCATGGCGATATTTATAAGGAATATCAACACCTAATCTCGCTCATCAACCAATATCCGACTCTGCGCCACGGAGCCCCCAGCGCCACCTTCCCCGACAATGATATTCTCGCTTTCGAGCGCAATGGTGACGACGGTGAATTCCTTATTCTCGTCAACGTGCGCAACGCCGAGCATACGCTCGCTTTGCCGCAAGCGTGGGCTGCCGCTAAGGTTACCAACCTTGCCGACGACAAACAACTCACCCTCGACAAGGAAGCGAAACTCGCTCCATTCCAGTACATGATTCTCAAGAAATAATTTATTATTAAAATCAACACTCGGGGCGCAATAGCGCCAATCGGCATTTGCGCCCCGTTTTTTTTTAACTCCTTTTACTATATTCTAATATGGAAAAAAACAAACTTGACGCGTTGGCTATGCGCTCCACAATCAAACCTGTAAATATAAAGCGGTATTCACTGCCATTCCGTAGTCTTGAGAAACTCCGCGACGACCTTTTGCATGACGACCACCCCAGGCGAAGGCTATTCGACTTCCTTATACATTTATTTAATAATGAACCTGAATTTGAGGCGCAACGCAGGCAATATACAGAGAGAGACCCGCGGTAGATTATCGAAGCCTTAGTTCAAGGCAACAACAATATCACAAAATGGATTATCCGCGACTTCGACGAAGAAAATAATAAATGGCAACATCCTGTCACCATCGACGGACTGCTTACGCTCTATAAAGATCTGTGCCTCTACCTGCTCGAGCGCTCGGCATTTTTAGGCGAATGTAAGACCAACGACGAACGCGATTATGCCCAGCAACTGCTATCGTCGCTCGCCGAGAGCGCCGGACAATACAAGGAGGCTCTTGACAAAATCTCGCACGACTGTCACGAGCAGTTCATTGAGCAAATGCTCGACAACATGAAGCGCTCGGGCTATATCTACCACCCCCACAAGCAATTCAAAATCTTGACTACTATTGTCAAGATTAGTCCATCACTCATCAACGAGAAGATGAGCGACATCTTCGACGCAATCTGGGGATGGAACCGCAGCAACTGGCAAAACGAGCCGTTCCGAGGCGCATTTGTGGAGATGCTTGAAATGTTTATTAACGATAATTGTGACCTTATCGACGAGTTGGCCGGACTCGAGGAGAAAGTAGACAACGACCGATACACAATGATGGTGCAAGCGCTGGCGGTGCAATTGCTACTTGCCGTCGACAGCGATAAAATCGACCTTAAGCGAAATCGAGCGATGTTTTACCGCTACCTGATGATTCAGCCCGCTGTCAATCGCCACAACCTCAGCACAAAAGCAATGGCCATGATATGCGGACTCGAACCGTATGCCAACGAGCTCAAATGGGAAGAAGCGAAAAACGTCACCAAGCTTGGACTTACACTTGGTTTCGACTCGCTGTCGATTCCGGCGGCAATGCCACCGTTACGCTATCGTAGCGCCAACATTCAGCTACTGCTCGGACGCGACGGCATCACCATCGCGCCGGTCGACAACCTTGCCGCCTGCCACTCGGTACTGCCCAATGACATCTTCCCGCTCGACGATATGCGGGTGTTGCTTTTCGATAGCGTGAAGACGCCTCCGGCAAAGAAACTCAAGGACATCAAGCGACTGCGCGAAATGTGGAAAGAAGTGGAAGAATCGCTCTTCGACGGCACCACTCTGCCACAGGCTCAACAAGGCCACAAGGTGCTACCCGAGCCGGGCGACATCGTGCACATAGTGATCGACAGCACTGAGATGAACGACGACTATATGCTGCATTGCACAATCGAGGACGAAATTTACTATGGCGAAGGTTGGATCAACGTCAAGAAAATCGTCAGATGGTTCTCAATTGATATGGATCTCTCGTTCTTTATTGATAGAAATTCGGGCAAATATCTGGTGTTCGAGGCGAGAGTGGTCGATGTCGACGCTGACTATGGCGACTACACTTTTGAAATGAATTATTTCGTCGACGAATACATTCGCAACAGCGTCAACTATGGCGACTACTACGAGGCGGTAATAGTCAATCGCGCCAACGCCAACCAATACACGTGCCTCTCGCGCGAGGGCTACTCCTTCTGGACTGCCGCCAAGGGCGAATTCGACTCCTTGCCGAAGAGCACTTTCGTGCAACTGCGTGTCACCGACATCAAGAGCGGCAACACCATGTATGCCGAAATCACACGTATCCTCGACGACACTCACAAATTCACGCACGGCACCCCTTTCCGCAACCTGATGAAGGCGATAGGCGATGTGCCGCAAGTGAGCGTCGTGAGCAGGCTCGCCGGTGAAATCAGCGGCGACAACTACACCGACCTCTCGCAGGCAATGATGCGGCAACTAATTCTGCTCGTGAGAAAAAACGCCTCGTTTGTACCCGAAGATTATGTGGGAACGTTCAACTATCTGGCGATGGCGACTCTCATGGCACGTATGGCGGGCGACAAGCAGCAGGAAACGCTATGTCGCAACCACATCGACCTGCTTGAGCTACTCAGCTATTACGACACCAACGAGAGTCTCAAAACCGATAGCGTTACGTCTTACGCCCAACTGGCTAATGCGGCCCCCACGCTCCAGCGCCTCTACAATATGTTGCTTACAGTGAGCTATATCGACAACCACGCCGCGGCCGACAACCTTTGGCAAATCGTCAACGGCAACAACGCCAACGAAGCGCGACTGGCACAACTCGTACTCTCGCTTAACATGCTCGCCGACGAAACGGTGAAAGAACAAAAGAACCTGATTAAGACCCGTATTAAGGAGCTACTGCGAGTGAGCAACCTCAATGTGACTACAGCAAAGTACTACGGCTCAGAATCGCTTCACGCCGAGTTCAAATCGAGCATAATCTATCCCGCCGGCAACAGCATGCAGCGCGACGACGAGAAACAGCTACACAAAATTCTCGAAGTGGTTTGCGGTTTCCTCAATGCCGATGGCGGCACACTTTATCTGGGTGTGCGCGACAACGGCTTTGAAAACGGACTCGACCAGGATATGAAAGTGTTTAAGACACGCGACAAGTTCGACCTTTATGTGCGCAACAATATTCACGACCATCTCGGCTCAACTGCCAATCTCAACTGCGATGCTCATTGGGACTCCGGCACCAACCACGATGTATATATACTCGAAATAAAGAAATGCCGACATCTTATCAGTCTTGATGATACCGTGTGGGTAAGGCAAGGTACAAGCACACGCCCTATCGCCGGACGCGACCTCGTGAACTATCGCGAGGATCGGGAACAAGAGTTCCTGATGCAACGTAGCAAAGCGATGCAAAACGCTACTGCCGATGTCGCCGACGAGGTTACCGCTCCCACCATCGAAGCTACACTCGACAAGGTGGAAACATCAGTCTCACGCGCCGACGACATCGTGCCTATTTCAACCGGACAACGACGCGCCAATGTTTTGCATAACTACGAGGACGGATTTGTCGACGACGTGGCCGGATACATCTATTTCAAGCCCGGCAACCGATTTGAATTCTCGAAAAAAGACCTGTACAAGGAAGACGAATGTCAACTATCTATCGCCCTGCACGATAGCGAAACCGACGGCTATCTCGTTATGGTTTACGACAACGGAGAAGTGGTCAAAATAGCAATGCGTGAAATGACCGATAAGCGGCCCGGGCAAGACTACAACTACGGTAGCGGCAACCGACTCATATTCGCGTGCCCGGCGGCTAAAACTGACGGTCTTTTCCTGATTATTCGCGACAATAAGGATATAGTCTCCTATAGGGTCGACCGTGTAAGCGAAATTGTTGAAGACAACGCCAACTCTACCGGCGAACGACTTTTCGAAATGCCTTTCAATCAGATTTTACTTTGCGAGATAGTGCCGCAAGAGAAGTTCGTTCAACTCGCCGACGGCATGAACCTTAACAGCCGACAAGTGGGAGCCGTAATAAAGCGAGGCACAGCCTCGGTCGACGACGCTGTCAAAGCTCTCGTCGCTCTCGCCACAAACTAATCGTTACGAGCAATTATCAATTTTAATAAATAACAATTATGAATAAGCCTCTTGATTACTCACAGAAGAAGAATTGGTACAAGCTACCGGAAATCAGCAAGGAAGTCGACACTTTCTACGTCTATGCCACAAACTACATCTTGAGCAGTCTCGTCGAGGGCGCTCCCGACTTTGCCTCGCTCGACAACGCCGAGATGCTCGAAGGCATTGAAGGGGAGTACATAGCACATTCAAGCGCTTTTGAAGTCGCCACCAACTTGTTTATGCCTTTCTACCGCCAATGTGGAATGCGCATTATGAAGAATGCCTGGAAACAGACAGGCAACGTCGACGCCGCAATCTCGGGTATGCCGTACGCCGACATCACCGCCGCACTCGACTACTACTTCGAGCATTACAATCAAGGACGCCCGTTCATCATCGCCGGTCACAGTCAAGGATCGGCTATCGTCAAGATGTCGCTCAAGAAATACTTCACCCAGCACCCTGACCGCTATGAGCGAATGGTGGCCGCTTATCCCATCGGCTACTCCATCACCAAGGACGAACTCGTCGAGTTCCCACACATGAAGTTCGCTAAGGGCGAAATTGACACCGGCGTCATCATCAGCTGGAACACGGAGGGACGAAAGAATGTGGAGCAAAATGTCGAAACCGCAGTGCTGCTGCCCGGCGCAATCAGCATCAACCCGCTTAACTGGAAACTCGACGACACCTACGCCCCGGCAAGCGAAAACCTTGGCTCAATCGTGCAGAACGAGACTACCGGCGAGCCGGACTTTGCCAACGTGGGAGCCGACGCGCAAGTGGTTCCGAGCCGTGGAGTGATTGTGACCAACGCCAAGTCTGAGCCGATGGACGAGGAAGCGTTTAAGGTAGCCTCCGAATTCTTCGGACCCGACGGACGACACGGCGAAGACTACTCGCTCTTCTACTGCAATATCCGCGACAACGTGGCAAAACGCGTTGCCGCCTACTTGGCAAACAAATAGATATTCTCTCGATTAACCAAATATTGCATCAACATGACCAAACAAACAATTATCCTTGGCAACATCATCACGATGGACAGCAAAAATCCCTTCGCCAAGGCTGCCTTGGTGAAGAATGGCGTGTTTGCCTATGTGGGAGAAGCCGATGATGTGAAACGCCTGGCCGACGCCGACGCGCAAGTGCTCGACTATGGCGAAAATTTCATCTATCCGGGGTTTCTCGAATCGCACTGCCACGGCTATCTTGCCGGACTGCGCGCTATCGGGCAAGCCAACCTGACGCAAGTAGGACTTACCGACTATCCCAAGTACCGCGAGATAATAAAGAAATTCATTGCCGACAATCCCAATCGCAACTTCTATGTGGCTGCCGGATGGATCGAGAATGATGAATATGTAACCAAGGCCTTCCTCGACGAGATTTGTCCTGACAAGCCTCTGCTAATGCAAACCGGTGGCGGACACTCATGCCTGCTTAACACCAAAGCTCTCGAATGGGCCGGTATCGACGCTGATTACGCTAAAAAATATGGCTACGAAATGGTGCACGTCGACCAAAACGGCGAGCCCGACGGCTACATTTGCGAGAATCCGGTGTTCGAACTCATGCCTAAGCTTCCCACCACTATCGACGACGTTAAAGAGCGCCTGCTCGCTTGGCAGGATTTCGCGCTCAAGAGCGGATTCACCGCCGTGTGCGATGCCGGTGCCGAAGTGGTGCACACCCTCGCACCTTTGGCTTATCATCAACTCGAGGAGGAAGGAAAGCTCAAGTTGCGCACCTACGCCTATATGTACGTGGTTGACAATGTCGACGACCCGAAGGCCGAAATAGCTCGAATCACCGAACAACGCGCCAACTTGAGCGGTGAATATTTCACCATCATAGGCGCTAAAGCCTTTCTTGATGGTGTGACCGAGGCGCACACGGCTTGGCAGAACCAAGACTACCTCGACCAACCCGGCTATCACGGAGTAGAACGATACAACGACCATGACAAGATGGTGCAACTCATTACCGAAGCCAACAAACAAGGACTCGCCGTGCACGTACACTCCGAGGGCGGCGGTGCTACCCACTTCATGCTCAACTGTATCGAGGATGCCGAGAAGATTACCGGCAACATTGACCAGCGTAACGTGCTTGCACACCTCCACTTTGTGACCGACGAGGACATCCGGCGCATGGCCTCAACAGGTTCAACAGCTGTTGTGCCGCCCACCTGGACTCCAGCCATCCCCGACAATTATGAGCAGGAAATACGCTACGTGGGCAAGGAACTGGCCGACCAAGCTTACCCCATCAAGTCGTTCTTCGACGCCGGAGCTAATGTCGTGTTCCACTCCGACTATCCCGTCTCGCCGATGATGAATGTCAAGTACAGCTTCTACATGGCTGAGAAGCGTGCGGCTCCCGCGGGCTTCCTCGGCCTGCCGGACCATACGCAGCGCAA
>JAFVDY010000069.1 GCA_017478265.1 Muribaculaceae bacterium
CAACTCAAGGACGCTTATCCCGGCTCAGAGATTACCCTTCTCACAATGGGTCTGCCCCGCAGCGCCGAGATGGTACGCGAAAGTCTCTACCGCGGTGGCGACAAAGGCGTGGTGCTCACCGACCGACCCCTCGGCGGTGCCGATACCCTCGCCACAAGCTATTCGCTCGCTCAAGCTATCAAGCACATGGGCAAAGTGGACATCATCATCGGCGGACGTCAGGCTATCGACGGCGACACCGCTCAAGTAGGACCGCAAATAGCCGAGAAGCTGGGGTTGCCACAGGTAACCTACGCCGAGAAACTCACTGTGGCCGACGGCGTCGCCACCATCAAGCGTCGCGTCGAGCGTGGTTTCGAAACTGTGCAATGCCCGCTACCGCTCGTGGTCACCGTCAATGGCTCGGCCGACGCCTGCCGCCCTCGAAACGCCCGACTGATTCAAAAGTACAAATATGCCGTCTCGCCAAGCGAGAAGGCTAACCTCAGCGAGAAAATGCAAGCGCTCGTCGACGCCCGACCATATCTCAACATCACCGAATGGGGCGTAAAGGACATCGAAGCCGACCCAGAACAAATCGGCCTCAAAGGCTCACCTACCAAGGTAAAAACCGTTGTCAACGTGGTCTTCCAAGCGAAGGAAAGCAAACGCATGGACGGCAACAACGACGCCGAACTCGAAGGCCTCGTTAAGGAACTAATTGCCGACCATATTATCGGATAACAATAACCCACTCTTGAAAATTTCAACATCAATGGAAGATAAAAACAATTTAATAGTATATATCGAGATTGACGAGGGACGTATCGCCGACGTAAGCCTCGAATTGCTCACCAAAGGACGCTCGCTGGCCACTACGCGAGGCATTCGCCTCGAGGCTCTCGTAATCGGTCACAATCTCGAGGGCGTTGAGAACCAGCTCTTCCCCTACGGCGTGGATGTGGTCTACAAAATGGACGACCCGCGTCTTGAGCCTTACACCTCCCTACCCCACTCCTCGGCGGTAATCAATCTCTTCCGTGAGATTCAACCGGAGATTTGCCTCATGGGCGCGACCACCATCGGACGCGACCTCGGCCCCCGTGTCTCCTCATGCCTGCACAGCGGACTTACAGCCGACTGCACCTCGCTTGAGATTGGCGACCACACCGACCCCGTCACCAAGAAGGAATACAAAAACCTCCTCTACCAAATTCGTCCGGCTTTCGGCGGCAACATCGTTGCTACCATTGTCAACCCGGAGCATCGCCCGCAAATGGCGACAGTGCGCGAGGGCGTGATGAAGAAGGAAGTGTTCAACCCCGACTATAAGGGAACCGTAGTAAACCTCGACGCCGAGAAATATGTCGACCCGGCAAGCTACATCGTTAAAATCATCGACCGCGAGATCGAGCAATCGAAAGTCAACATCAAAAACGCGCCCATCATCGTGGCCGGAGGCTACGGAGTGGGCTCGAAAGAGAACTTCGAACTGCTCTTCAAACTCGCCGACGTGCTCGGTGGCGACGTAGGCGCCAGCCGTGCCGCGGTAGATGCCGGCTTCGTCGAGCATGAACGCCAAATCGGTCAAACGGGTGTCACCGTTCGTCCCAAACTCTACATCGCTTGCGGTATCTCCGGACAAATCCAGCACATCGCAGGCATGAACGAGAGCTCGATTATCATCAGCATCAACAGCGACCCAAACGCCCCCATCAACACCATTGCCGACTATGTGATCACCGGCAACCTCGAGGACGTCATTCCAAAGTTAATCAACTACTATAAGAAGAATTCCAAATAGTAAAACAATGGCTAATTTTTATACCGACAATAAAGCGCTACGCTACCACCTCCACCACCCGCTGATGGAGAAAATCGTAACGATGAAAGAGCGCGACTTCACCGAGTGTGAGAAATTTGACTATGCGCCCATCGACTTCGACGACGCTATGGACAGCTACGAGAAAATTCTCGAGATTGCCGGCGAAATAAGTGCCGAGATTATCGCGCCAAATGCCGAAAGTGTCGACAAGGAAGGACCTCACCACGCCAACGGCCGAGTCACCTACGCATCCAAGACTATCGAGAACCTCAACGCCACCCGAAAGGCGGGCCTGCACGGCATCTCCATGCCTCGACGGTTTGGCGGCCTCAACATCCCCAACACCACCTTCTCGATGCTTAGCGAGATGATCTCGCAAGCCGATGCCGGTTTCCAAAACGTGTGGAGCCTGCAAAGCTGTATCGACACTCTGTTCGAAGCCGGCAACGAGGAGCAATTCGAACGCTACATACCGCGTGTATGTGCCGGCGAGACCATGTCGATGGATCTTACCGAGCCAGATGCCGGCAGCGACTTGCAGAGCGTTATGCTCAAAGCCTCGCAAGACGCCGACGGCACTTGGCGACTCAACGGCGTTAAGCGATTTATCACCAATGGCGACAGCGACCTACATCTCGTGCTCGCCCGTAGCGAAGAGGGTAGCAAGGACGGACGCGGACTCTCAATGTTTATCTACGACAAGAAGAACGGAGGAGTAACCGTACGCCGCATCGAGGACAAAATGGGTATCCACGGTAGCCCCACGTGCGAGCTGGTGTTCAAGAACGCCAAAGCCGAACTCTGTGGCGAACGCCGTCTCGGCCTTATCAGATACGTGATGTCACTCATGAACGGCGCTCGCCTCGGCATCACAGCACAAAGCGTGGGCTTGAGCCAAGCCGCCTACAACGAGGCTGTCGACTACGCCCGCAGCCGCCAGCAATTCGGCAAGCCTATCATCTCCTTCCCGGCTGTTAGCGAGATGATTGCCAACATAAAGGCTAAACTCGACGCTTCGCGCACTATCCTATACGAGACCGCGCGCTTTGTCGACATCTACAAGATTTGGGAACAAATCGCTCGCGAACGTCAACTCACTCCCGAGGAGCGCGCCGAAATGAAGAAGTACAACCGCCTTGCCGACGCTTTCACACCGCTCGCCAAGGGCTTTACCACCGAATATGCCAACCAAAACGCATACGACTGCGTGCAGATTCACGGCGGTAGCGGATTTAGGCGCGACTACACCTGCGAACGACTCTATCGCGACGCCCGCATCACCAACATATACGAGGGCACCACGCAGCTTCAAGTGGTAGCGGCCATTCGCCACGTCACCACCGGCACTTACCTCAACCATATCAAGGACGTTTATGCCAATGCCGACTATAGCGAGGATGTAGCACCGCTCAAGGCCAAACTTGAAGCTATGACAGCCAAGCTGGAAGAGGAAATCAACAAGGTGAAGGAGCAAGGCGCCGACTATGTCACTTTCCACGCTCGTCGACTGGTTGAAATGGTCGGACACATAGTAATGGGCTATCTAATGATCTACGACGCAAGCCGCAAGCCCGACTTGTTCCTCGCATCGGCTAAGGTCTACGTCAACTATGCCGAGGCCGAAGTCGCTCGCCACGCGACGTTCATCGACCGGTTCAATTCCGACGACATCGCCACTGCCTACATGCAAGAGTGAGATTGAATCTACAGACCAACACAAAGCCCTGCAAATCAGATGATTTGCAGGGCTTTATATTTTCCCGGAGTCTCTAAAGTGCCTTACAGAGTTATAAGCGGAGTTCCGGTCATATCGGCGGGCTGCGGCAAGCCTAATATCTGGAGTAACGACGGTGCCACATCGGCAAGCCGTCCGTCCTTAACGGTGGCGTTCGCCTCGTCGGTTACATAAACAAAGGGAACGGGATTGAGCGAGTGGGCCGTATTCGGACTTCCGTCGGGATTGATGGCATAATCGCAATTACCGTGGTCGGCAATGATTATCACCTCGTAGCCAGCGCCGCGAGCGGCCTCAACTGTCTCGTGCACACAAGTGTCGATGGTCTCAACAGCTTTCTGGATAGCCGGATAAATACCGGTGTGGCCAACCATATCGCCATTGGCGTAGTTGACAACGATAAACTCATATTTCTCCTCCTTAATGGCTGCCACGAGCTTGTCTTTCACCTCGTAAGCACTCATCTCAGGCTTCAAATCGTAAGTAGCGACCTTGGGCGACGGCACGAGGATGCGATCCTCACCCTCGAACGGTTCCTCTCGTCCGCCGTTGAAGAAGAATGTAACATGGGCATACTTCTCGGTCTCGGCGATATGAAGTTGCTTCAAGCCCTGTGCCGAAAGATACTCCGACAGCGTATCGTCAACGTTCTCTTTCTTAAACAGGATATGAACACCGGTAAACGACGCATCGTAGGGCGTCATGCAGTAGTATTGCAGATCGGGAATAACAGCCATTCCCTGCTCCGGCATATCTTTCTGCGTCAGCACTATGGTAAGTTCTTTAGCGCGGTCGTTGCGATAGTTGAAGAAAATCACCACATCGCCAGGTTTGATACGTCCGTCTACAGTAGTGTTGACAATCGGCTTGATAAACTCGTCGGTTACACCCTCGTCGTAGCTCTCTTGGATGGCGCGAGTCATATTGTCGCTCTGCTTTCCCTCGCCGTTCACGAGCTGGTCGTAAGCGAGCTTGATGCGATCCCAACGCTTGTCGCGATCCATAGCGTAGTAGCGACCGGTTACAGTAGCGACCACGCCGGCACTCTTGGCGCAATGTTCTTCCACTTGTGCCACAAAGCCGCGGCCGCTCTCGGGGTCGGTATCACGTCCGTCCATAAAGCAATGGATATAAACCTCGCCCAATTCGTAATCCTTAGCTATGTCACACAGGGCGAACAAGTGCTCAAGCGAACTGTGAACGCCGCCATCGCTCGTCAAGCCCATAAAGTGGATGGCTTTGCCGGTGCGTTTTGCATAGCTGAAGGCGTTTACAATCTCCTCGTTGTCGCGGATTGAGCCGTCTGCAATAGCCTTGTTGATTTTAACCAGGTCTTGATACACCACGCGGCCGGCACCTATATTCAAATGACCTACCTCGCTGTTTCCCATCTGACCATCAGGAAGGCCTACATTTTCGCCGCAAGCCATCAGTTGGCTGTGGGGATAGCGCTCAAGCAACGCATCCCAGTGGGGCGTGGGCGTACTGTAAATAGCGTCGCTCTTGCTCTTGTCGCCTATTCCCCAGCCATCAAGAATCATCAATAATGCTTTCTTTCTCATTGTGTTATAATCTTATTATTCTGTTTCTTCAACTTTTTCGGCCGCAAAGATAGCAAATTTCGGCCACAAAAGCAACACTTACCGAATTATTAACGAAAGTTTAAAAATGACGAAACAGGGAAATGTCGCGTTGGTCGCGACACTTCCCTGTTGATTCGATTTGGGATAATAGAGCTGATTACTCGCCCTTCTCGAGTTGAGCCTTGAGCTTGGCAAGAGCGTCGAGGTCGCCAAGAGTGGTCTTCTCGACAGTGCTGCTCTGAGCGATGGGTTGCTCGGCGGCTGCGGGCTTGGCGGCGCGAGGCTTAGCGGCGGCGCGGCGCTCACCCTTTTGCTCATCCTCAAAGATGCGGCTGTGCGACAGGATAATGCGCTTTGCATCCTTGTTGAACTCAATCACCTTGAACTCAAGCTTCTCGTCTTGCTTGGCTTGGCTGCCATCTTCCTTCACCAGATGCTTGGGAGTGGCGAAACCTTCTACGCCGTGAGGCAGAGCAATCACAGCGCCCTTGTCGAGCATCTCGACGATGGTGCCTTCGTGAACGCTTCCAACGGTGAAGATAGTCTCAAATACGTCCCAAGGATTCTCCTCGAGCTGCTTGTGACCAAGGCTCAGGCGACGGTTCTCCTTGTCAATCTCGAGAACAACCACCTCGATGTCGGCACCAATCTGAGTGAACTCACTCGGGTGCTTGATCTTCTTGGTCCACGACAGGTCGCTGATGTGGATCAGGCCGTCAACACCTTCTTCCATCTCGACGAATACGCCGAAGTTGGTGAAGTTGCGAACCTTAGCGTGATGACGCGAGCCAACGGGATACTTAACCTCAATGTCGGCCCAGGGATCGTCCTTGAGTTGCTTGATACCAAGCGACATCTTACGCTCGTCGCGGTTCAGAGTCAGTACCACTGCCTCTACCTCGTCGCCAACCTTCAGGAAGTCTTGAGCGCTGCGCAGGTGTTGCGACCAACTCATCTCGCTCACGTGAATCAGACCTTCTACACCCGGAGCAATCTCTACGAATGCGCCGTAGTCGGTCATAACCACTACCTTACCCTTAACCTTGTCGCCTTCCTTCAGGTTTGCGTCAAGCTTATCCCAGGGGTGCGGTTGCAATTGCTTCAAGCCCAGAGCAATGCGCTTCTTCTCCTCGTCGAAGTCGAGGATAACGACATTGAGCTTCTGGTCGGGCTCGACGATGTCGGCGGGATTGTTGACACGACCCCACGACAGATCGGTGATTTGGATAAGTCCGACTACGCCACCCAGTTCGATGA
>JAFVDY010000070.1 GCA_017478265.1 Muribaculaceae bacterium
ACCTTGTCAATTACTCCGTGAGTGAGAACACCATTCACATTTCCGATGGCTATAAGGTAGGCCTTCCCGCCGATTGGAAAGAACTTAAAGTAGTGGGCTACGACAAAAACTCGCTCATGCTCGACGTTGACGTAAGCAAGACGGCAAAGGCGCCCGAAGGTCTCAATCAGGCCACGCTCAAGCAGCGCCTGCGCTTAAACAAGATCTAATCTCGGCAGCTGGTACGAGCCCTTATCAATATTAGTGTAAGGGCTCTTACCGGTTTTTCAACCGATTATTTGGTTTTGTATAAGTTCTTTTGTAATTTTGCACCGAATCAACCATTAAAAGTAGCAGCTTATGATTAAAAAGTATTTGACTTTAAAAGTAATGTGTGTTGCGTTATTATCTTGTCTGACATTAGCGCTTGCGGCTTGCGGCAGCGATGAGCCCGACGACCCCTTTGCGCGCGATAAGCAACCGTCGGGAATGAGCGAGAAACGCGGTACCGGCAACCGCTTCGCCGACCCCGTGCCACGTCCGCGCCTCGACTCCTCCGTTCTCGCTCGTTAACAGTAGGCGTCAGCTATATTATAACGTCGTTTAAGTTGTTAATCAGTTGTTCGAGTTGTTTTTATATATCGGCAGTAAATCCGGAAAAATGAGAATGTCATTCAGTCTGAAAGTGAAAATAGCATTTCTGGCGGTGGCTCTGGCGCTGCTGGCTGCGGCGTGCGAAGGTGGCGACCGGAATTCCACTCTTAGCCGAGCCGACAACCTAATGGCTACGCGCCCCGACAGCGCGCTCGCTATTCTCGAGAGGATAATGCCTTCAACGCTTAACTCCGACGAGCAACGCGCTTATCATTCTCTGCTCCTCACCCAGACGAGATTCCGATGCTACCAACCGCTCGACAACGAACAGCCTATTGCCGCTGCCGTGGAGTATTACCGTGCCGCCGATTGGCAACACGACAGCGTCGCGCGCGAACGCTTTACGCGCTCGCTGCTATACTATGGCGCCGCCAAAGAGGACAAAGGCGATGCGATAGCGGCTGTACGTCTCTACCGGCAAGCGCTCGATGTAGCCGGTGACGGCGACCTCATCAACCGCGCACAGCTCAATATGCGACTCGGTGTCACCTTCTACAACAACGCCATTATGAGCGACATGACAGCTCACTACTTTCGTGAGGCGCGTCACTACTACTCGCTCGCCGACGATAGCGCGCACACTGCCGTGGCCATGGGCTTCCTCGGTAGCATCTACCGTGTGGCCGACCACTCACGCTCTCATGCTATGCTCGACTCCGCCGCCACACTCGCCAAGCGTTTACAACTCATCGACGAATACGCCGAGGACCTCAACATGCTCGCGCGATGCCTTTACTACGACGGCGACTACCGCGCGGCTATCGCGAAGGCATTGCCTGTTTACTGGCTTAAACCCGACGACACCGATTGCCGACTCAACCTCGCTATGGCTTACGCGCGTCTCGCTTTAAACGACTCGGCGAATTTCTACTATGCGGGGGTCGACACTACACAACTATCCAATTCGCAGCAAATCAACAATATCGAATACCAAATCGCAACTGCCGAGACCGAGGGTGACTATCGCAAAACTCTTACGCTCGTGCGACAGCAACAGGCAATCAACGACAGGAACCTCTTTACGCCTCTGCGACAGAAACTGATCGACAACGACCTCGAAGCGCGCACCGACGCCACAAGCCATTACCGCGACGACGCGCAGATCAAGGGTAACACCATTCTCACTCTCCGGAACCTCATCGCCGCGCTCGCCCTCGCGCTGATCGCGCTATGGGGGTATTACCACATCAAGAGGGCGCGAGACAACCGACGGTGGCAACACACCATCGACCGACTCAAGCAAGAGGCGGCTCAAGCGGACGGCAGCGCGTTCACAACCGATAACGACAGCAACGAACAACTACGACAGCGACTCGCCGACAGCCTCGCGTCACACATCACCACACTCAAAAGCATAACTTCGCTCGCTATGCTGGGCGTCAACTATAAAGACTTCCGACAACGCTTCGACTCCATGATGACGCTTAACGACGAACAAATGAAACGTATCGAGCACGAACTCGCTATCGCTATTAACCTGCGAGACAACAACGCGCTCGAACGAATGAAATCTAAGCACACCGATGTAAGCACGCGCGAATGGCTTCTGTTCGAACTGAGTGAACTCGGCTTTACAAGCAACCAAAGCGCCGTACTGCTCGGCTACAAGGACGCCGCAGGCGTACGCAAACTCAAACAACGCCTTCTCGACAAACTCGCTACCGCCCCGGCATAAGATGCCTCCTTCGATGTAAGATGCTTCCAACGATGTAAGATGTAAGATGTAAGGTGTAAAATGTCCAAGTACTGTCCCACCCGCTACCACGTCTCACCTGCGCGCTGACGCAGTCAGCTCACTACGGATAACCCACGGTCGTGACCGTGGGAACGTTGTCTAAAACTTCACCCGCTAACCCCCCGCTTTCGCAAAAAAATCCTCAAAAGTGGCTGTTCTTTTTGTCGAATCGCTGTTCTAAAATCCCTTGTCACGCTTTGCGATTTTTAACCCTCTGATTATCAATGAAATAAAATTGCTTTGTCACGCTGTTTTTTTTGGTGGGTTCAATTCTCTGTTGTAATTTTGCAGCGTGAAATCAACATATTTCCTATTCAAAACTAAACTATGCGCTTATGAAAAATTATTACTTATTATTAATGATGATTGTGGCGGCATTAACACCCGCAACAGCTCATGCCGACTACGCCACGGTCGACTTCACTGTCGACGGCTACTCTTACCACATCAACGACGACGGCCAAACAGTTACCGTCACTTACAAAACGTTGGCTGATTACCTTTATATCCCCAACATTGATAATTTACCTGAGCAAGTCATGTATAAAGGGAAGGTCTATACCGTTACAACAATTGGGGATGCGGCCTTTGCTGTAGCGCCATATATAACAAATTTAAAGTTGCCGGCTACAGTTACACGCTTAGAAAAAGATGCCTTTGCCTGTGGAATTTCACTGACGGAGGTCGACCTTGGTTCTTCGATAGAATATATCGGCCCTTCAGCCTTCGAGGCATGCACTTCGCTCAAATCAATCACTTTCCCCGCGAGCATTAAGTATTTGGGGTACCGCGCTTTGGAGAACTGTCATGCATTAGAGGTTATTAACCTGCCCGCCAATCTTGACGCCGTGCCGGCTGATCTTTGCACTTGGTGCAAGTCTTTAAAGTCGATTACCGTACCCGAAGGCTATAGAGGTATCAATTTTCACGCTTTTTGGCACTGTACAAGTTTGGTTGAAGTCAATCTGCCCTCGACGTTGGAGTTTATCGACGGGGCCGCTTTCAGTGAGTGCACCTCGCTCAAGTCGATTGTCATCCCAAGCAACGTCAAGTCTATCGCGTCAAGTGCTTTCTGCGGATGTACCAATCTTGAGTCCATCACACTGCCGGCAACGTGCGAGATTGTAGGATATGAGACTTTCGTCGGCACCAACCTTAAGCAGATTATCTGCTACAGCCCCGTGCCGCCAGCGCTCGACGAACGCTCTTTCTCCAACTACGACGCCACTGTTTATGTCCCGGCCAACGCTGTCGACACTTATCGTGCCGACGAGCTCTGGAGCCGCTTCGACGATATTCGCGCTATCGTTGCGACACCCGACCTCTCGGGCGACGGCATCGTCAACGTGCAGGACATTTCCATACTCTACGACTACGTGGTGGGCAACAGCACCGCGCTTGGCGACCTCAACGGCGACGGGTTCATCAACTCCGGCGACATCTCCACACTCTACGACGCTATACTAAACGACAAGCAGCCGTCGGGGATGACCGAGAAACGAGGAACAGGAAACCGCACAATCAACACACGCCCCTAAACTCTATCCACGCATTTTCCGAAAGTGACAACATCACCTTCGGAAAATGACTTACAACTGACACAATTATTCTATATTATGACTCCTATTCTGATGTTAAAGGCGGTATAGTCACTCTTGATAAGTATAAGGGAAATGTTGATTATCGAATTGTAAAACATTGAGTATTATGAGACGAATTTATCTTTTTACGTTTTTTTTCGTTTGCTGCGTGGCAACGGCCTTGGCACAAGAGCCTCAATACGAGTACGTTCCTCTCGTGCGCGAAGGCGTGAAGTGGGTTTACATGAGAGAGTACATGGGCTATGATTGCGTCGACAAGTCATTCCCATTCCCATTGCCTTACGTCGAGGTGTTGGAAATCAAAGGCGAGCAGCCTGTTGATGAGGTTGAATATAAACAGGTGATGTCAAACCGCTCGCAAGAGCCGGTGGCGCTCATCCGTGAAGACGGAAAACAAGTGTTTATCAAAGCCTCCGACGATTATATCGAATACTATCTCGACTACGACAAGAACACCGGAGAATATCTAATCTATGACTTCAACAAGGAGGGTGCCGGATATGAGAACTTCGCGGGATTTTGGCATTTCAACGAGAAAATGATTGAGATAGGCGGTGTGATGAGAAAGGCTTACTTCCGAGAAGGCACGTCTGCGCCCGAAATCATTGAGGGCATCGGAGTTGTCTACGACCATTCACCATTCTACCACCCTTACGCCTCGCAGCCCGACGATGGCACAATCTATGGACTTACTCACATGATGGAGAACGACGAAATCGTTTATAAAACCGACTCCTTCAACCACTACGAGTACTACAAAGCACGTGACTATTCAATCTATTTCGGCGATGTAAACGCCGACAGCCACCACAACGTGGCCGACGTATCAGCCTACTTCGAACTGCTTATGCAGGATATAGCGCGCGACGTCAACGGCGACGGCCAGGTGAACGTGGGCGACATTTCCGCCCTCTACAACGTGATTCTCGCCCAATAGCTTCAGCACAAACCAACAAAAAAGGGACTTTCGTTCGCGAAAGCCCCTTTATTATTCGCCCCACCTTTCCCGCCCACAAAAATAACCTTGCGCTCACACTCACAACCATCGTACCTTTGCCACACTCTTCGATGTAAGATGTAAAATGTAAGATGTGCCGACCACTGTCCCACTCCTAAACAAATTCTACCTCGCAAGAGGTAGATACTATAAGTTAGCCCCGCATTAAGGAACTTGCGACTTATGTGGGGACCTCGATGCAATTTTTCATTATTAATTTTTAATTTATAATTAAAATTCGTACCTTTGCGGGATATTTATAGCTTAAAAACGGAAATGAGACAAATTATAAGTATTCTAATGCTCGTGTTGCTGACCACTACCGTCACGGTGGCACGCACGCCGTCGCTACTCACCCGTACCGACGCCTCCGAGCGCGAGGCGTGGGTGGAACAGACCCTTGCCACACTATCTGCCGAGCAGCGTGTGGCACAGTTGATGGTAGTGGCAATCAACCCCAACCACAGCACCGCCATGCGCGCCCGCATCAAGGAAGTGGTGGAGCGAGGTGTCGGAGGACTGATCTACAACGAGAGTAACATCGCCGCACACGTCGACGCCACCAACTATGCGCAGTCGCTCGCCTCCGTGCCGCTTATGATCACTGTCGACGGCGAATGGGGGCTCGCGATGCGATTGACCGACGCGCCATCGTTTCCACACAATCTGATGATGGGAAGCGTCGACGACGATAAACTCTATTACCGCTACGGACGCGAACTGGCGCGACAATGCCAAGCCTTGGGTATTCACGTCAACTTCGCTCCGGTGCTCGACGTGCTCGACCGCAAAGGTTCCACCATGGGCGACCGATCATTTGGCTACGACCCCGATATGGTGGCCAACCACGGTATCGCCTTCGCCAAGGGCATGGAGGACGGTGGAGTGCTCTCGGTGGGAAAGCATTTCCCGGGGCACGGAGCCACCTTCGACGATAGCCACAAGATGCTGCCCACTATCAATAAACCCCTAAAAGAGCTGCAATTCGTTGATATTTATCCGTTTAAAAAGTTTGTTGGCGCGGGCCTCGGCGGCATGATGGTCGCCCACCTATATGTGCCCGCCATCGATAAGGAATATGGCCCCGCCACCCTTAGTCAGCCCGTTGTCTCCGGTCTGCTCAAGCACGAATTAGGGTTTGAAGGCCTAATCTTCACCGACGCCCTTCAGATGGAAGGCGCAAAAGCGGGCTCCGGTTCGCAGTGTGTGGCAGCCCTGCGGGCAGGCAACGACGTGCTGCTTATGCCCAGCAATATCGACAAGGAGATTGCCGCCGTCACGCGGGCTATCGCCGACGGCGAACTCTCGCAAGCCGTGGTCGACAACGCCTGCCGGAAGATATTGCGCTATAAATACGCGTTAGGACTCTCAACCAAGCCTCGTGCCATCGATGCCGCCGAGGCGCGCAAGGTGGTGAACGGCCCTGAGGCGAAAGTGCTCGCGCGACAACTCGCCGAGGCCTCTATCACCGTGGTCCATAACGCCGACAACCTGCTGCCGCTACGCCACCTCGACAAGCGCCGTATTGCCATCGTGCCGCTTGGAAGCGTGCCGCTCGACAAACTGGTGGCCCGCTGCCGCAGCTATGCCGACGTCAAGGTGTTGCGGCCGGACGAAATCGGCCGAGCCGGCCACGACGTGCTGATAGTAGCTACAGCCGATGCCGCTACGGCAGAGCAGGCGCAGAGGCTGCTGGCCGGAGCGAAATGCGGCATTATTGCCGTGCTCGCGTCGCCGGCCGACGTCGACGCCTATGCCGACGCCTTGGTGGCTCCGGGGGCGAAAGCGGCGCTGTGGGCGCCGGAGAGAGGCTACGCGCATCAGGACTGCATGGCGCAGGTGCTATTCGGCGGTTGTGACGCCGCAGGCGCGCTACCGGTCGACCTTAAGTCGGCACGATACAGGAAAAGCTACCTCGCCGGCTCGGGCGTCAAGTATAAAGCGTGCCGCCTGGGCTACTCCATTCCCGAGGCGGTAGGCTTCGACAGCCGGCTGCAACAGCGCGTCGACAGCGTATGCAACTATGGCATACGCGAGCACGCCTTCCCCGGCTGTCAAGTGCTGGTGGCGCGACACGGAAAGGTGGTGGTAAACAGTTGCTACGGCACCATCGACTTCAATAGCAAGACTGCCGTCACTGAGCATACGCTCTACGACTTGGCGTCGGTATCGAAAGCCACAGGCACCATCAGCGCGGTGATGAAGACCTTCGACAACGGCAAATTCCGACTCGACGACCCCGCCAGCCGCTACATACCGGGATTGCGCGGGGGCGATAAGGAGGACATCACCTTCCGCCAACTGCTCTTCCACGAGACGGGCATGAAGCCTTCGCTCAACATGTGGAACCTCATGATGGACAAATCGACTTATTCCGGCTCACTGATCACCAATAAGCCCACAGCGGTCAACACCATCAAGGTGATGAACAACGCTTATGGACATAAGGACGCGCGCCTGCGTGCCGACCTCGTGTCGACCACGCCCTCCGAGCGCTTCAACATCGCCATAGCCGAGGGACTTTACGCCGGCAAACACACCTACGACACCGTGATGAACTGGATTTACACCTCACCTCTCAACGCGACGAAGAAATACGTGTACAGTTGCCTGAACTTCAGTCTGCTCGCCGACGCTATGCAGCGTATCAACCGCCGGTGGCTGAACGAGATAGTCGACGAGCAGATATTCGCCCCGTTAGGTGCCTATCACACCCTTTACCGGCCCCTGTCGCGCTTCGAGCCAGAACAGATAGCTTATACCGAGGTCGATACCTACCTGCGCCGACAGCACCTGCACGGCTACGTGCACGACGAGCTCAACGCGTTCTCACTCGGTGTGCAGGGCAACGCCGGCCTCTTCTCCAACGCCAACGACCTCGCCAAGCTATTCCAGATGTGGCTCAACGGCGGCACCTACGGCGGCAATCGCTTCCTCAAGAAGTCAACTGTCGACGTTTTCCTGACGCAGAAGAGCCCAAACTCGCACCGTGGACTCGGTTTCGACAAGCCGGTCATAGGTGACCCGGACGCAAGCAACACCTGCCCCGAGGCCACACCATCGGTAATTGGACACACAGGCTTTACCGGCACCGGCTACTGGGTTGACCCTGAGAACGATATGATTTATATCTTCCTGAGCAACCGAGTGTGCCCAACGCGCGACAATCCCGCGTTCTCACGCGTCTCGGCTCGTAGCCACCTCAACACCATCGTGTATCAATCGATAGTAAAATAAAAAACTTAACACGCTGTGTGATAATGCGATATATTTTATTACAGATAAGAAAATGAAGAAATTATTAGTATTTTTGCTGCCATTGGCTCTGCTCGTGGCAGCCTGCGGATCAGGCTCAGGCGAGTATAAACTCACCGTGACGCTCGACGACGAGGCCGCCGACGGCCAAACGTTTTTCTTAATCAACTACGCCACCGGCGACACCATCGACAGTGCCTCAATAGCCAACAAGAAGGCACTGTTCAAAGGCAAACTTGAGGAGCCGATAGTGGCGCAGATTAAGCTGGGTGACGCGGGGCAGGATCTGGTGCTTGAGCCCGGCGACATCACATTCACATGGGAGACCGGTGAGCCGAAAGGAACGCCGCTCAACGACAAACTCACGGTAATCTACAAGGAGGCCAACGACATCGCCAGCGAGTACGGCGAAGTGAGCCGTAAGTTCGCCAACAAGGAAATCTCCGAGGCCGACGCTCAGCGGATGGGACGCGAGATTGGCGATCGACTCTCAGCCCGTCTATTCAAGGCCTTTGAGGACAACAAGGACAATCCCATAGGCGGATATATGCTCTCGCAATGGCTGCCGGCACAGGACATCACGCTGGCAAAGCTCGACTCGATTTTGGGCACCGTGCCCGCTGCCGTCAAGGAGATGAAGCCTATCAAGAAGATACGCGATGCCTTGTTGGCGCTTGACAATACCGGTGAGGGCAAGAAATATGTCGACTTCACGGTGGTGGGCGACGACGGCAAAGAGCGTAAGCTGAGCGACTATGTGGGCAAGGGCGATTTGCTTGTTGTCGACTTCTGGGCAAGCTGGTGCGGCCCCTGCCGTGTCGAGATTGAGAAGTCGCTTAAACCGCTGTATGCCAAGTATAATGGCAAGGGACTGAAAATCATTGGCGTGGCAGTATGGGATAAGCCTGCCGACACACGGGCCGCCGTCGAGGAGTTGGCCCTGCCGTGGGACGTGATCATAGGCGATAAGGAGTTGAGCGAGCCCACCGACCTCTACGGCATCACCGGCATTCCCCACATCATGATAATCGACAACAACGGCACCATCGTGTCGCGCGACCTTCGCGGCGACGACTTGATTGCCAAAGTTGATGAGCTTATGAAATGAACTTCACGCTGAAATAAGCTGCTCGTCAGCCGAATACAAAAAATATAAGATGCCCTGTTCAGGACATCTTATATTTTGTATTGCTACTCCTGTTTTCCGCAATGAGCCCCACAAATCACTTTTGTGCGATTTCGACAAGTAGTTGCTGTTCGCTTGACATCTTCAGCACAGTGGTACGTTCTTCTTTTGTCTCTGGCAGAGTATAGGTGATGGAGTAGATGTTGTTGG
>JAFVDY010000071.1 GCA_017478265.1 Muribaculaceae bacterium
CGACTATCTGGTCAACCATCTGAAGGTTAAGGATTTTATTATGTATGTTCACCCGTTTGTCGACGCCTACATAAAGAAAGGCCTCTTTACGAGCGAGTATGGCAAGTGGCGCCGCGAGTTCGGCAAGAAATTCAAGGTTTTGCCCGACCAGAACCTGGCCTACCTTTCATACCGAGTGGTCGACAAGGATAAAAATGAAATAGACTTGAGCGAAGAGAAGGACACTTCGAGCAGCAGTACGAGCAAAAAGGAGCACCGTCGCCGCAAGCAACGCCAGGAGGCGCCGGAGGAGTAGTCGCCGTTCAAGTGAAGATTAACGGGGCATCGCCATCAGAGAATGAGCGATGCCCCGTTTTCGTTATCGTCAGGCTTTTGATTAGCCGTTCATGTTGGTGAACACGTTTTGAACGTCGTCGTCGTCCTCGAGCACGTCGATGAGTTTGTCGACCTCTGCCCGTTGTTCCTCGTTGAGTTCCTTATAGTCGGCCGGTTCGTAGACGAATTCGCTGCTTGTGATTTCGAAGCCGTTGTCCTCGAGATACTTTTGTATGTCGCCGTTTGCTTCGAAAGCACCGCTGATGATGATTTTGTCGTCGTCGAGCTCAAACTCTTCGGCACCGAAGTCGATCATCTCGAGTTCGAGGTCGTCGAGAGTGATGTCGTTCTTAGGCGTAACGTGGAAGTAGCACTTGTGTGAGAACATGAATGCGACGGTGCCCGAGTTGCCGAGTGCGCCTCCGTTCTTGTTGAAAGCTGTGCGCAGGTTGGCAACGGTGCGGGTGGTGTTGTCGGTTGCCGTTTCGACGAGAATTGCGATGCCGTGAGGTCCGAATCCCTCGTAGATTACCTCCTTGTAGTCGCTGGCGTCTTTGTCGCTGGCCTTCTTGATGGCGCGTTCGACGGTGTCCTTAGGCATATTGGCTGCCTTGGCGTTGGCCATGAGCGCGCGCAGGCGTGAGTTGGACGAGGGGTCCGGTCCGCCCGATTTTACCGCCATGGTGATTTCTTTACCAATCTTGGTGAAAGTGCGGGACATCGAGCCCCACCTTTTAAGTTTTCTTGCTTTGCGATATTCAAAAGCTCTTCCCATAGTTAAGAAAATGTTTTTGTTATTGTTTTGAATTTGTTTGATTTATTCGACGTGATGCTCCTGCACAATTCCGAGGAAAGATAGAGGCTTGTCGCTCTCGTTGCGCAGGCTGTGGCTGTGGCCCATGGGGCAGTAATGCACCTGCCCGGGCATGAGTCGTACGGGTTGGTTGTCGTCGTAGATGACAGTACCCTCGCCGTCGAGCAGATAGATGATTTCGCTATTTTCCTCGTGGGCGTGGTAGCCTATTGAGGCTCCGGGCTCGAGAGAGCTGCGCATAATCTTGCCGAGCGAGTTGGTGAACATACGTGTGACCATCTCTTTCTCACCGCCCTTGAAGTGGGGTAGGTGTTGCTCGTCGATGTTGTTGAAGTCGATAATCATTTTTGTAGGAGTTGACGTGAGTACAAGATATTTTAACGCAGTTTGGCGCCTGTTTGCTTCTCGAGGTTGGTGATAATCTTCTGCATGATGGCGTCGATTTGCTTGTCCTGCATGGTTTTGGCGTCGTCTTGCAGTGTGATTGCGATAGCGTATGACTTCTTTCCCGGCTCGAGGTTCTTGCCCTCGTAGACGTCGAAGAGGTTGACGCTCTTGAGCAGTTTCTTTTCGCTGTTGATTACCGTTTGCCGTATTTGCTCGTAGGTGACATCGGTGTCGACAAGCAGTGCGAGGTCGCGTCGCACGGGCAGCGTCTTAGCCAGCTCGGTGTATTCCACGCGGTTGCGCGCGGCGAGCTTCATGAGAGCGTTCCAGTTGAGCTGCGCGAAGAATACCGGTTGGTCGACATCGGTGAGCCTCAGTTGCTTGTCGGTCACGACGCCGAGTGTCGCCAGTTCTTTACCACCGCGGTTCTTGTAGAGCAGAGCCGGGGCGAGGATGTCGTTTTCGATTTGCTCGACCACGATATTGCGGCTGTCGATGCCGAGGCGGCGGAAGATGCCTTCGACGGCGGCCTTGAGGTCGTAGACGGTGGTTTTGCGAGGCTTGTCGAGCCAACTCTCGGCGTGGGTGTTGCCGGTGATCCAGAGCGCGAGGGCGGCTTGCTCGGTGTATGGCGCGAGCGCCACCTCGGTGTTGTCGGCGTTGGGGTCGAAGTGGTATATGTTGCCGAACTCGTAGAACTTGAGATTGGCGTTCTTTCGGTTGATATTCCGGCAGATGCTTTCGAGTCCGCCATAGAGCATGGTCTGTCGCATGAGGCTGAGGTCGCTGCTGAGCGTGTTCATGACGTGGACGCAGTTGGCCTCGGGGAATGTGACGTTGTCGGCGTAATAACGTTGTGCTGTTAGCGAGTTGTTGAGAATCTCGTTGAAGCCGTTACCTGTCAGCTGTTCGCTTATGAGGTCGGTCATATAGTCGCTGAAGTCGACCATTGTCTTGTTGCTGAGGCTGGAGTGTACAGTGGCATCGAACTCGACGTTGTTGTAGCCGTAGACACGCAGAATGTCCTCCACCACGTCGCACGGGCGTTGCACATCGACGCGATAAGTGGGTACAACGAGCGAGAGGTGGCTGTCGTCTTCGGCCACAATCTTCATCTCAAGACTTTCGACAATGTCCTTTACCACCGCCTTGTCGAGCTGCTTGCCGATGAGACGGTTGACGTAGTCATACTCGATGTCGACGTTGAAGCCGGGGAAGTCGTGTTGCTTAACATCCACAATATCGCCGCAGATTTCGCCTCCGGCGAGTTGCTTGATGAGCAAAGCCGCGAGCTTGAGGTTGTAGATGGTGTCGTTAGGGTCAATACCGCGTTCGAAACGGAACGAGGCATCGGTGTTGAGTCCGTGCCGTCGCGCGCTCTTGCGAATCCAAGTGGGGTGGAAGTAGGCGCTCTCGATGAAGACGTCGGTGGTTTGCTCGGTCACTCCGCTATTGAGTCCGCCGAACACGCCTCCGATGCACATCGGCTCACCGTTTCCGTCGCAAATCATCAGGTCGCGGTCGCTCAGGGAGCGCTCTACGCCGTCGAGTGTGACAAATTTCTTGCCTTTCTCGCAGGTGTTGACGATAACCTTACCGCCTTCAATCTTATTGAGGTCGAAGCAGTGCAATGGTTGGTTGGTTCCGAGCAGGATGTAGTTGGTGATGTCGACAATGTTGTTGATGGGTCGTTGGCCTACGGTGAGTAGCAGGTCCTTGAGCCACTTGGGGCTTTCTTGCACCTTCACGCCGCGGATGGTTACGCCGCAGTATCGCGGGCACGCCTCGGCGTTTCGCACTTCGACGGGGATGGCGCCGTCGGCGCGGTCGGGCGCGAATGCGTCGACGCTCGGTCGGCGCAGATGTCCGTCGGTGCCATGTCGGCGCAGCCAAGCGTTGAGGTCGCGTGCCACGCCGTAGTGCGAGCCACCGTCGATGCGGTTGGGGGTGAGGTCGACCTCAATCATCCAGTCGCTCTCAATGCCGTAGTATTCGGCTGCGGGAGTGCCAACCACCGCGCTGTCGGGTAGCACGATGATGCCTGCGTGGTCAGTGCCAACGCCAATCTCGTCCTCGGCGCAAATCATGCCGCATGACTCGACTCCGCGCAGCTTGGAGCGCTTGATGACGAACTCGTTGTCGCCGTCGTATAATTTAGTGCCGAGAGTGGCAACGATTACTTTCTGACCTTGCGCCACATTAGGTGCGCCGCACACGATTTGCGTCGGCTCATTGCCGTCACCGAGGTCGACCGTGGTGACGTGCAGATGGTCGCTATTGGGGTGCATCTCGCAGGTGAGCACCTGCCCCACGACGAGTCCTTTGAGACCGCCGCGAATTGTTTCCACTTCCTCGACTGTACCCACTTCGAGACCGAGCGATGTGAGCGCGTCGCCCACTTGTTGCGGCGTGAGGTCAAAGTCGAGATATTCTTTCAACCATTTAAATGATACATTCATAGTCGTTTATGTTGATTTTTGTAAATTTTCGCTGTTACAACCCGCAAAGGTACTACTTTTTAATGAAAAATCAGAAATTATCGGTGAAAAAAGTTTCTCATTTCTATTAGAGCGGGCGGTATAGAAAAGCAACTTGCAACAACTAATGAACAAAATAAACAACTTTTTTGTGGCGGCGACGAGAGGTTTTAAACATGAATTATCATGAATTACCATAAATTTTTCGACAAAATTTGAGGCAAGATATTGAATTTTAATTGTTTACATGGTTAGCTGAAGCTTTGATGGATTATACTATAAATAGTTAGGGAGGAAATTTGCAATTTTTAAGTGTTAGATTTGGTGAGTTCGGTAAAAAAATGCGTAATTTTGCGGTTTGAAAACTAATAAAAACCGAAAGAACTATATCGCATGAAAGGCGTGTTGAAAGATATCATTAGCGGCGTGTCATGGCTGTGGCACGCGTGTGGCACCGCGTGGCGCCGGTTTAAGCATTGGTACGCAGGACTTTACCGCGGCCGTCGCTGGTATGTTAAACTGCTGTCGGCATTAGCGACAATGGTGGTGCTGTTTGTGATTTATTTGATAATGGTGGCCACCAATTTCCTGTGGCTATTCGGCTCGTCGCCGTCGCTAAACGAGATTATGAACCCCAAGACGGCGAGCGCGAGCTATATCTATAGCGCCGATGGCGAGTTGATAGGCAAATACTACAACGAGAATCGCACCCCCATCAAATATGAGGAGGTTAACCCCGTGTTCTTCACCACGCTTATCGACACCGAGGATGAGCGTTTCTACAAGCATCGCGGCATCGATATAACGGGTATTGGCGCCGCTGTTAAGGATATGGTGGTGCACGGCAAGTCGCGCGGCGCGAGCACAATCACTCAGCAGCTTGTGAAGAATATGTTCCGTGTTCGCAAGACTTCAACCGGCCTGCTGGGCAACATTCCCGGCGTGGGGCTGATAATCATGAAGACAAAGGAGTGGATACTCGCCACCGAGGTGGAGATGTTCTACGAGAAAGACCAGATACTGGAGATGTATGCCAACACGGTGGACTTCGGCAACAACGCCTATGGCATCAAGACGGCCGCAAGAGTGTATTTCGACACTATTCCGGCGGGTCTATCGACCGACCAATGCGCGGTGCTTGTGGGAGTGCTTAAGGGCACTACGCTCTACAATCCGCGCCGCAATCCCGAGAACTGTCTTAAGCGCCGCAACGTGGTGCTGCACAACTTGCTGAGCCATGAGCATATCAGCCAAACGGAATATAACGAGCTGAGCGCGTTGCCGCTCAACATCAAGTACACTCCCGAGGAAGACTTCAGCGGCGTGGGTCCGTACTTCAAGCAAGCTGTGGTGGACGAGTTGCAGGAGTGGTGCGACGACAACGGGTACGACCTGTATACCGACGGACTCGAGATTCATACTACGCTCGACACGCGTATGCAGCGCCATGCCGAGGCGGCAGTGACCGAGCAGATGCGGCAGGTGCAGAACAGCTTCAACAGTCACTGGGGAAGCGCCGACTGCTGGCGCGCCGACGACGGTAGCGAGCTGCCGCACTTCTTGCAGACCGTGGTGGAGCGCAGCGACTACTACAAACAGCTGGAGGCGCAATACGGCACCAACTATGACAGCATTGAATATCACCTCAACGAGGTGAGGCCGATGCACCTGTTTGACTACAACGGTGGCCACGATGCCGAGATGAGCGCTATCGACTCGATACGCTATATGCTTCACTTTATGCACTGCGGCCTGGTGGCGATGGAGCCTGAGAGCGGCGAGGTGAAAGCGTGGGTGGGCGACATCGACTATAAGACGTGGAAATACGACAAAGTGAAGGCGGCTCATCAGCCGGGTTCTACATTCAAGTTGTTTGTCTACAGCGCCGCCATGGAGCGCGGTATGCGTCCGTGCGACCGCCGCTACGACCGCTACTTCGACACTCTGGTGGAGAACAAGAAGACCCACGAGCTGGAGCCGTGGCGCCCGCATAACGCCAACGGACGGTTTACCAACAGCAATATGACGCTGCGCCAAGCATTCGCTCAGAGCGTCAACACCGTTGCCGTGCGCGTGGGCTTGGACGTAGGCATCGACAAGGTGGCGTCGACGGCGCAGGCGATGGGTATTAAAAGCGAGCTGGAGGTGACGCCGGCGTTGAGCTTGGGCTCAAGCGACGTCAACCTGCTGGAGCTCGTGAACGGATACAGCACGGTGGTGCGCGACGGTATGGCGATAGAGCCGGTGCTCGTCACGCGTATCTATCAGGCCGACCCCAACGGCGACAAGCGTCTGATATACGACAGCAAAAAGGAGAAATCGGATTCGCGCCGCGCGCTGAGTCATCGCGCCGCCTACTTCATGCTCAAACTGCTCGAGGCCGGTCGCATCGACGCCGGCGGCACCTCGATGTCGCTCAACAGCTATATACCCTACGACACTGACTTCGGCGGCAAGACAGGCACGAGCAATAACCATGCCGACGCATGGTTTGTGGCAGTGTCGCCCGGCCTGGTGGTGGGCGCCTGGGTGGGAGGCGAATATCGTCAGATTCACTTCCGCACCGGAGCATTGGGGCAGGGCAATAAGACGGCATTGCCTGTGGTGGGCAACTTCCTTCGGCGCGTGATGAACGACCGTGACTTTGCCGACTTGCATCGCCGCTTCCCCACCGACGCGACGCTCGACAATGTGGCGCAACTGTGTAGTGACGAGCCACTTGAGACCGATAGCCTAGCCCTCGATAGTCTCGCCCTCGACAGTCTCAACTATATGGGTGCTCCCGAGCCGGAGCTGCCCGTTGATGGCGACGACAATGGCGCTGCCCCAGCCGAACCGACCGCTCCCGCCGAGCCCGTGCTCACTCCCGAGCAGCAGAGCGTTGAGCGCGTGAAGAACGCCTTCGCCGGCAGTAAGGATCCTGTGCCCGAGCGTAAGAAGGCCTCGGCCGGTGCTGCCGCTCCAGCCAAGGTGCCGCAGGCACCGAAGTAGATGTAAGATGTGAGATGTTCTTTTGAGGACTTATTTTTGATACTTTATTTTGATTAATAATTGGACAACAACTATATGACACGAAAGTATGACTATTTGATTATTGGCTCGGGTGTAGCTGGCATGAGCTTCGCATTGAAAGTAGCCAAGACGGGGTCTGTCGCCCTCATTTGCAAGAGTACGATGGACGAGGCCAATACCGACCTCGCGCAGGGCGGTGTGGCGAGTGTTACCAACCTGCTTGTTGACGACTTCGACAAGCATATCCACGACACGATGGTGGCCGGCGACTGGCTAAGCGACCCGGCGGCTGTGGAGAATGTGGTGAAAGGTGCTCCCGATCAAATTAAGCAACTGATAGAGTGTGGCGTCGACTTCGACAAGAATGACGAGGGTACGTTCGACCTCCACCGCGAGGGCGGCCACAGTGAGTTTCGCATCCTTCATCATGCCGACAACACCGGCCACGAGATACAGCAATCGCTGGTGGAGGCGGTGAAGCGTCACCCGGGCATCGACGTGTACGAGAACCACTTCGCGATAGAGATACTTACGCAGCACCACCTGGGCAAGATCGTAACCCGCCGCACCAAGGACATAGAGTGCTATGGCGCATACGTGCTCAACCAAGCTACGGGAAAGGTCGACACCTTCCTGTCGCGCGTGACGCTGATGGCCACCGGCGGAATAGGTAGCGTATATCACACCACCACCAATCCCCTTATCGCCACCGGCGACGGCATAGCGATGGTGTATCGCGCCAAGGGCACAGTGAAGGACATGGAGTTTGTGCAGTTCCATCCCACGGCTCTATATCACCCCGGTGACCGTCCCGCGTTTCTTATCACCGAGGCTATGCGCGGCTACGGCGCCGTGCTGCGCAATCTTGCCGGCGAGGAGTTTATGCAGAAGTACGACCCGCGCCTGTCGTTGGCGCCGCGCGACGTGGTGGCACGCGCAATCGACAGCGAGATGAAGCAGCGCGGCGAGGATCACGTCTTTCTCGACGTTACCCATAAGGATGCAGAGGAAACCAAGCATCACTTCCCCAACATTTACAAGCACTGCCTCGAGCTCGGCATCGACATCACTAAGGATTATATCCCGGTAGTGCCGGCGGCACACTACCTGTGCGGCGGCATCAAGGTGGACCTGAACGCGTGCTCAAGCATCAAGCGGCTGTATGCCGTGGGCGAATGTTCGTGCACCGGACTGCACGGCGGCAACCGCCTGGCAAGCAACTCGCTGATAGAGGCTGTGGTATATGCCGAGGCGGCAGCGCGGCACGCCATCGAGCACCACAACCATTACGAGTGGCGAGAAGATATTCCCGAGTGGAACGACGAGGGCACGCAGCACCCCGAGGAGATGGTGCTCATCAGCCAAAGCGAGAAGGAGGTGGGCGAGATAATGAGCGCATACGTAGGCATCGTGCGTTCCAACCTGCGCCTCGATCGCGCCTGGAACCGACTCGACATCCTTTACGAAGAGACTGAGAAACTCTTCAAGGAGAGCACTGTGTCGCGCCGCATCTGCGAGCTGCGCAACATCATCAATGTGGGCTACTTGATTATGCGTCAAGCAATGGACCGCAAGGAGTCGCGCGGATTGCATTACACCGTCGACTATCCGCCCGCCCCCAAGAACGCCGAGGACCTGAAATTGTGACGCTGCGAAGTTTATGTATAAGGAGGTTATCGCTATGAGGAAGTTATTGCTATTGGTGGCGGTGGCGGTGGCGCTGGTGAGCGTCAGCGCCCTGGCGGGGACTCGCGACGAGTTCGCGCGTGACTATCGCCTTAGTGCCAACAACTATCGGGCGTACCCCGACCGCGACCTGCCGGCGCTCACGCCGGCCCCGCAGGGCTACAGTCCCGTGTTTATCAATCACTACGCGCGTCATGGTAGCCGTTGGCTCATCAACGAGAGCGATTATAGTTATCCGGTTGAAGTGCTGTCGGTGGCCGAGCGCGAGGGTAAGCTCACGCGGCGCGGCAGCGAGCTACTGGCGGTGTTCCGCCGGATGCTTGCCGGTTCGAAAGGACGCTTGGGCGAACTCACGTCGCTCGGGGCGGAGCAGCACCGCAGCATAGCGCGGCGTATGATGGCCAACTTCCCTGAGGTGTTCGCCGGCGACGCTCGTGTTACGGCGCGCTCCACGGTGGTGATACGCTGTATATTGAGCATGCAGAACGAGGTGAATGAGCTTCAGTCGCTCAACCCGCTGTTGCGCGTCACAACCGATGCCAGTGAGGCCGATATGCGCTTTATGAACTTCTACCCCGACCCGGTGGTGGACGACGCTCGCACCGAGGGACGCAAGCTCTTGCCGCCCTACAAGCAACGCCTCGTAAAACCCGACGCGATGCTGGGCCGACTTTTTACCGACCGCCGTTGGGCACGCGACCATTGCGACCCCGTCAAACTGATGATTAACATCTTCGACGTGGTGAGCAACGCTCAGAGTCATCATGAGTGGGAGAAGCTCGACCTCTATAAAGGCGTGTTTACTCTCGACGAGATTTACGACATTTGGCGATACAACAACATGAGCTGGTATATCCGTTCGGGCAGCAACCCGCTAAACGACCACCGCGGGGCGTGGAGCCAGCGCAATCTGCTGCGCGACTTTGTGGCGCGAGCCGACGCGGCGCTCGCCACCGGCGAGCATGGAGCCGCCTTGCGCTTTGGCCACGAGGGTAACGTTATCCCCTTAGTGTGCCTGATGGGTCTCAACTGCAGCGACTACTCTACCGGCGACCTCGACGCGATAGCCGACCGCTGGCAGAGCTATAAAATCTTCCCAATGGCGTGCAACGTACAGATGATTTTCTACCGCAACGCCGCCGGCGACGTGCTTGTTAAAATCCTCCTCAACGAGCGCGAAGCGACAGTCGACGCCGTCGCCACCGACTGCGCCCCCTACTACCACTGGCAAGACCTGCGCACTCACTTCCTCGCCCGCTTGCGCTGATCCGCCCGTTTCTCGTTCCTCGTTGAATAACTCGGGACACTATGTAAAACCTCAAACATCAAACAGCGGTGCAAAGTTAATGCTTGGATGTGTGAGAAACCAAGTGTATTTTTGTAACGATTTCAAATCTTTTCCTAAAGTGGGACACTTATCCATTTGTATCATTATAAGAAGTGGGACACGTGGGACAGTACCTTTTTTAGGATTTCTGCATATTGTTGCGAATAATAATACGTTCTATAGAGCGGCGTTAGGCCGTTTTTAATAAATGTGCGCTACTGAAAGTTACGACTTGTGCGGGAGTAATGTTAAAGTTCTTATTTTAGAGAGCTTTTGCAATTTGGATAAAAAAGTTATTAACAAGAAAGCGTTATGTTGGGAAATATCACTATCTTTGCGGTTTGAGAGGGTAAGTTTTAGCCCTTATATCTGCAAAAAGACCGATTATTAACAATTTTACAAACTCCTTTGTGGTTATGGGCTTGGTCGGCTCGCGGAGCTACCGAGGGCTTGTTGTTAAATAAAATATTATGACAGAAAGTCAAAAACGCTCAATCATAGCAAGTGGTAAGGAGTACTTTAGAGAAATAATAATACCAAACCATCTTGCCGGTTTAAAGAAACTGAATTTAAAGAGTTTCAATATTAACCCATTCTTGATAAATTATCTTGCGGCATTTCTTTGTGGCAATACAGAACCACTATCATTGGCAAAGGCCTTGGTTTATCCGCGAGTGCTTGGCACAAGCATTAATACCAGTTTCGGCCAAAATATTCAAATATTTATAAGTGGTCTGAAAGAGGTTATAGGTAACGCTTCTGGAATCGGAGGGATAGACATAGAATTTGTTGACGCATTAGATGGACGCAGAAAATACTGTCAATGTAAAGCAGGCCCACAAACTATCAACAAAGATGACATTGCAACGATACTGGGGCATTTTAAGTATCTTCAGAATAAGTCACGTTTAGACCGTATGGGCATCCAAGCCGATGATATGATTGTCGGTGTTTTGTATGGTGATAAAAGCGAACTGTCGGCCAATTATAGGGCAATCGATGCGTATTTCCCTGTATATTGCGGTTCTGAATTTTGGGCACATCTTACAGGTGATACCACCTTTTATTACCGTCTTTCAAAGGCATTTGGAGAAGTGGTTGAGGAAGAAGGAATTGATGGAAGTCAATTAATTCAACAAAAAGTTGAAGAAATTGCGAAAGAAATATCCAATAATGGAGGGTTATAATTGAAATGGAGTCAACCTTTTATTCATTAAACACATTAGCCGATATATTAGGAACCTCTGTCGCTACTGTTCAAAAGTGGGGCGAAAGTGGTATTTATCCGTTGCATAAAGATGAAAAAGGCCGCATTGGCTTTATATCGGAAGATCTTATGCGGATAGATGCAATCAGGGATATGAATAATGGCAAATGGTATGAAGAAATCCAAACAAAACCGAACCGGATTTTCACGTCAGTTGAGTTGTTTGCGGGAGCAGGAGGCTTGGCTCTTGGGTTAGATATGGCCGGTCTTCATCATGTTCTTTTAAATGAATTTGACGAACAAGCGTGTAATACGCTTCGCGCGAATAAACCCGATTGGAACGTCTTGGAAAGAGATATTCACAATGTCGATTTTAGTCCATTATATGGCAAAATTGATTTATTGTCAGGAGGTTTCCCTTGTCAAGCATTTTCTTATGCCGGTAAGAAAGGAGGGCTTAATGATACAAGAGGAACACTTTTCTTTGAATTAGCTCGAGCTGTAAATGAGATTAAGCCTAAAGTATTTCTTTGTGAAAATGTTAAAGGACTACAATCACATGATGGTGGAAAGACACTGGAAATCATCCGAAATGCGATTAAGGAATTAGGATATACTTTGGTAGAGCCACGGGTGTTAAAGGCTGTGATGTATCAAGTGCCTCAAAAGCGAGAGAGAATTATACTTGTTGCAATTCGGAATGATTATGCCGAGAAAGTAACCTTTAAATGGCCATCGCCTTATCATAGAGTAATGACCCTTAGAGACGCTTTCTTCAAAGGAGAACTTTTTTCAACGGATGTGCCTAAATCAGAAGGGGTTTTATATCCTGAAAAAAAGCGTAGAGTAATGAAAATGGTTCCGGAGGGTGGAGATTGGAGAGATTTGCCCATTGAGGAACAAAAAGCTTATATGGGAGGCAGTTTTTATTTAGGAGGAGGAAAGACCGGAATGGCACGTCGTCTGTCGATGGATGAGCCATCACTCACATTAGTTTGTTCTCCGGCTCAAAAACAAACAGAAAGATGCCATCCCAAAGAGACGCGTCCATTAAACATTAGGGAGTATGCTCGAATACAAACATTCCCTGATAGTTGGAAATTTATGGGAACACTGTCGGATCAGTATAAACAAATCGGGAACGCTGTTCCGGTAAATTTGGCTTATGCTGTAGGGCGAGCCATAGTTAGGTTGTTGAATGAGATAGATAATATAGATGATGTTTGTCCCTCAAAAGATGACTTTGCTGAAGCAAACAAAATCGCAAAATCAATGTTACCATCTCGTCCTATTCAATTAGACCTGCTCGCTTTGTTTGAACAGTATAAGGATGGAGTTTTGGCAGAGCCTAAAATCGCGTATAAGTCGCAATGGAAGAACTTGCTTATATCTTTGGTTTCAGGCAAATTAAGTAAGGAATTTGACGAGAGTAAAGGAAGTGTATATTATACGGGAAGCAAATTCCCCTCAACAATTTCGCTGCAGAAACTTCAACTCTTTGTCCCGTATATAAAAGGAAAAGGTGTTCGAGATTTATATAGAATAACTAAAATACGTGTAGCATCTAAGCGTGAAGTGAGTACAAACGCGAAAGAAAGTGATTATAGAATTTTCTTTGAGCTAAAATTTATGCGTAAACTTTTTGATGATTACCATCCTATAAATCTTAACATTTGGAGAACTTATAATTATTCGTCATTAGACAATATATTGGACGAATAGTTATTTAGCATTTTTGAAATATGGCGGCTCAGGAGCGCGATGCCGGCGTCGATGTTCAAAATCGCGCGCCACCGCGCTATCGGTTAGCCCGAGCTTTGTAAGTCGGGAAATATCCGAAAATACGGAAATGTTTTTGGTGAAAATATCCGAAAATACGGAAATGTTCTGTGGGGGATGTATCCTATAGTTATGATTTTGGCTGTGGAGTGGGACGGAATTGCGAGAATTGTTGTATCTTTGCGGCGGAAATGTGAATTTTTATGTTGGAAGATATAAAGAAACGATATAAGGAGTTCGGTGAGTGGCAAAGGGCGCCTCACCGGGTGAAGGCTATGACCGATCAGGAGCACGACTGTGCCACGTGCGGTCGGCATTATGTGGGCAACTATTGTCCGCAGTGCGGCCAGTCGGCCACGATTGGCCGTTACTCGTTCAAGAACGCGTTCTTGTTGTTTATCGATGTGTGGGGCTTGGGCAATCGCGGTATGTTCCGCACGATACGCGATTTGGTGTTGCGCCCGGGCTATATGATCCGCGACTATCTGCGCGGCATGCAGATGGCCTACTTCCCGCCGTTCAAGATGTTCTTTTTGATTTGTGCGCTGTCGCTGCTGATTGATACCGGACTCAACATTAAGGGCGAAAACCGTTACGAGCTGTATATGGCAAAGGAGAAAGCTTATGCCGAGCAACAGGCGGCTGAAGCCGAGGCCGACGCCTCGCTCACTGAGCAGAAACGCGATGCCCAAATCACGACCCACCAAGCGTTTTATACTCTTGCGGGCAAGATTCAGGATCATTCCCAAATAGTGACGCTTGTGAGTCTGTTGCTCTTCTCGGTGCCGCTCTATCTGCTTTTCAGGCGCTGTCCGGCGATAGGCGACTTGCGCTTTTCGGAGTGCGTTGTGGCGATGGTGTATATCTCCAATTTGATTTTGATATGCTGCATCATCCCGTCGCTGCTATGCTTCAGCTTCGCGGCCGAGGCTCGCTTCGACTTATTGTCGACACTAGTGGCGATTATCCCCATTAAGCAGCTGTCGGGTTACAGCTATTGGGACACCATCTGGCGATTGA
>JAFVDY010000072.1 GCA_017478265.1 Muribaculaceae bacterium
CTACTACGTAACCCTGGTGCCGGCCTTGTTTATGACCGCCATTTGCGGCTTGTTTGTACTCGTGTCGCCGTTGATGCTCGGCTTGCCCAACCCCACGGTGGTAACCGCGGTGGCAGTGCCGGTGGTGGTGGCGGTGGCGCTACTGTGGTTTGAACTGTGGAAACGCCGTTATTTAAAAAATCAATCTGCCGAAGTCAAAAAGTAAAAAAACACGTTGAACTATGGACGTTCCCGATATAAGCCAATATAGCAACAAACAGTTTCGCCGACTGGGCGACCGCATCCGCGCCAATCCCGGAGCTATCGCCGACGACGACCTGCTGATGCTCCAGTCGCTACGCCTAAGCTACAAGCAGCCGCTGGGCGTAATCTACAACTCGATAGAGAAGTCGGCGCGCCGTGTCGACAAGGAGAGCATCTGCACCTACCGCGTGAAGCGCATCGAGTCGATTATCAGCAAACTGCTGCGCTTCCCCGAGATGCAGGTGAACCGCGCCGAGGATATAGCCGGTTGCCGGTGCATAATGTCGTCGACCGAGAAGGTGTACGAGCTGTTCAACAAGCTGATGCGCAACCAGGATAAGTTGCCTTACACCATCAAGGGAGTAATCCACGACTATATCGCTGAGCCAAAGGAGAGCGGCTACCGGTCGATCCACATCAACGCCGTGCTCAAGGACGGCGACAACCGCCGCGTCGAGATTCAGTTGCGCAGCCTCGAGCACCACAACTGGGCAACACTGGTGGAGATTACCGACCTGCTGTTCAAGACGCGCATCAAGGAGTACGGCCGCAAGGCCAACGATGAGCTGTTTGAGCTGCACCGCCTGCTGTCGAAGCCCGACGCCGAGCTTAGCAAGAGCGAGAAATACCGCATAGCCGACGTCGCCATCAAATATCAATATATCAACCGCTTGGGCGAGGTGTTCGCCCAGAACTACCTCGATGTGCGAGAGCAATGGAACAAGATGCGTCTGATGCGCTTCGAGTTCTTCCTGGTGATGACGGGCAGCGACGGTGTGCCCGACTTCCTGGGTTACCACGCCTTTGACGAGGCGGAGAAAAATTACTTCGAGGAGTTTGTCAACAACACCGAGAACCGCAACATAATCATGACGCACTTGCAGAAGGCGTCGTTCACCAAAATCAGTATCGCCTATAGCAACTACTTCCTGACGTTCAACAACACGCTCACCCGGCTGCTGCTATACCTGTCGGAGGCAACCGTCAACAGCTATCGGCAAAACAAGGTGCGCGCCTTCGCGCGCTACTACGAGAGCTTCCTGCAAATCCTGTCGTTCTGGTACAGCAAGCAGCTGCTCGAGGTGGAGAAGTTCCGTCTCGACCAGAACGTGAAGAAGTCGCTGCTGCTGCGCACCGAGTGGACGAGCTCGATCAACAGCGGTGTGCAGGCATTGCAGCAGATAGTGGTAATGATGCATCGCCAGCTCAAGTTCAACCCGCTCTATGTCGCGCCTTACATCATCAAAAAGCGCCTGCAAAACCGCTATCGCCGCCTCTACGCCGAAAGCGAGGCGAATTAGCGAACGGCATAGAAAAACAACTAAAACAACTTTTTTTAAGGAGTGTGGCCGCCTGCTCCAAGAGCTCCGAGAACTCCGAGAACTCTGAGAACTCCGAGAACGCGACACAAGTAGCACACATCTTACATCTTACATCTTACATCTTACATCAAAGATTACATCATTTTTTGCTTAATTCGTTGACCAAAAACAAAAAAAGTTGTACCTTTGCGGGCTGAAAACGAAATATTTGGCGATTTTTTCACCGAAATTCAACAATTATAACAGTTATAAATCGATGAGTAACGACATTAACGGTGCCACTCAGCTGGCAACAAAGTACGACCCGCATGAGGTTGAAGATAAATGGTATAGCTATTGGGAAGAGCATGAGATGTTCCGTAGTGTGCCCGACAGCGAGCGCCAACCCTACACGATAGTAATTCCACCGCCCAACGTCACGGGCGTACTGCACATGGGCCACATGCTCAACAACACCATCCAGGACATCCTCGTGCGCCGAGCCCGCCAAGAGGGCAAGAACGCGCTGTGGGTGCCGGGCACCGACCACGCGTCGATTGCCACCGAGGCCAAAGTGGTGAAACGGCTTGCCGAACAGGGCATCCGCAAGAGTGACCTCACGCGCGACGAGTTTCTGAAGCACGCCTGGGAGTGGACCCACGAGCACGGCGGCATCATCCTCAAGCAGTTGCGCAAGCTCGGCGCGAGCTGCGACTGGTCGCGCACGGCCTTCACTATGGACGAGAAGCGTAGCGAGAGCGTGCTCAAGGTGTTTGTCGACCTCTACGACAAGGGGCTGATTTATCGCGGCTTGCGCATGGTGACCTGGGATCCGAAAGCGCAGACCGCGCTCAGCAACGAGGAGGTGATCTACCGCGAGGAGCAGAGCAAGCTCTACTACTTGAAATACTACGTTAACGAGGAGGCAGGCAGCACCGACGGTGAGACCGGCGCCGAGGGCGAAGTGGTACACCGCGACGCCGAGGGCCGCCGCTACGCCGTGGTTGCCACCACGCGCCCCGAGACCATCATGGGCGACACCGCCATGTGTATCAATCCTAAGGACCCGAAGAACGCGTGGCTGAAGGGAAAATGCGTAATCGTGCCGCTGGTCAATCGAGTGGTGCCCGTGATTGAGGACCGCTACGTCGATATCGAGTTCGGTACCGGCTGCCTGAAGGTGACTCCCTGTCACGACCCCAACGACTACATGCTCGGCAAGACCCACAACCTCGACAGCATCGACATCTTCAACCCCGACGGCACAGTGAGCGGGCAGTCGCCGCTATACGTGGGTATGGATCGCATGGAGGTGCGCAAAGTGATTGCCGCCGACCTTGCCGCAGCCGGACTGATGGAGAAGGTTGAAGACTACGTTAACAAGGTGGGCTACAGCGAGCGCAACAGCGACACCGCCGTCGAGCCGCGCCTGTGCATGCAATGGTTCCTGAAGATGGAACACTTCGCCAAGCTCGCTCTGCCGCCGGTGATGAACGACGAACTCAAGTTCTATCCGTCAAAATACAAAACCACCTATAAGAACTGGCTCGAGAACATACAAGACTGGTGTATCAGCCGACAGCTGTGGTGGGGACACCGTATTCCCGCCTACTTCCTGCCCACCGACGACGGCAGCGAGCGCTACGTGGTGGCCCTCAACGCCGACGACGCTCTGGCAAAGGCGCGCCGGCTGCCGGGCTACGAGAACATCACGCCTAAGCAACTGCGACGCGACGACGACGCGCTCGACACCTGGTTCAGCTCGTGGCTGTGGCCGGTATCACTCTTCGACGGCATCAACCATCCGGGCAACGACGAGATTAAATACTACTACCCCACCAGCGACCTCGTGACGGGTCCCGACATCATCTTCTTCTGGGTGGCTCGCATGATTATGGCCGGATATGAGTATGCCGGCGATATGCCTTTCCGCAACGTCTACTTCACCGGCATCGTGCGCGACAAGCTCGGACGCAAGATGAGCAAATCGCTCGGCAACAGCCCCGACCCGCTGATGCTCATCGACCGCTTCGGCGCCGACGGCGTGCGCATGGGAATGATGCTCAGCGCTCCGGCCGGCAACGACATCCTCTTCGACGAGGCTCTGTGTGAGCAAGGCCGCAATTTCAATAATAAGATTTGGAACGCTTTCCGCCTGGTGAAAGGCTGGGAGGTGAGTGACAGCGACGCTCAGCCCGACCACTCGCGTCTGGCTATCGAATGGTTCGACGCACGCCTCGCCTCCACCGCCGCCGAGGTGGAAGACCTGTTCAAGAAGTTCCGCTTGAGCGAGGCTTTGATGGCAGTGTATCGCCTCTTCTGGGAGGAGTTCTCGGCATGGTATCTCGAGATTGTGAAGCCGGCCTACGGCAGCCCCGTCGACCGTGCCACACTCGACGCAACGCTCGGCTTCTTCGACGCTCTGCTGCGCCTGCTGCACCCCTTCATGCCGTTTATCACCGAGGAGCTGTGGCAACACCTTGCCGCCCGCGACGAGGGCGAGAGCATCATGTTTGCCGCTGTGCCACGTGCCACAGACGCTCGCCGGGAGTTGCTGCCGGCCATGACGCAGGCTCGCGACATCGTGAGCAACATACGCAACATACGCAAGAGCAAGAACATTGCCGCGCGCGACGAGCTAACACTGCAAGTGGCCGACGCGTGGAGCAACGCTTTCGAGCCGGTAATCGTCAAGTTGGGCGGCCTCGCCGCCATCGAGCGCGGCACCGCCAAGGACGCTACAGCCGCCACCTTCATGGTGGGCACCGACGAGTTTGCGGTGCCTCTTACCGGCAACATCGATGTGGAGGAAGAGAAAGCGAAGTTGCAGAAGGAGCTCGACTACACCCGCGGCTTCCTGGCAAGCGTAGAGAAGAAACTCGCCAACGAGCGCTTCGTGGCCAACGCCCCCGAGGCCGTGGTTGCCGCCGAGCGAAAGAAGCAAGCCGACGCTCAAGCGCGCATCGAGACACTGACCGCCTCGCTCGCCGCTCTGGGATAAAGCGAATGTAGGGGCGACGTATGCGTCGCCCGCGTGTAGCACATTAATTGTCAGTTGCGATTGTGACACCCGGTCGACGTATGCGTCGACCCTACAGTAGCGTAATAAATAATAGTGGTAGTTGTTGTTGGTTTTTAACATCGACAAAACGAGGAACGAAATATGGTAGAAGTTAAAATAGTGAACCGCTCGCCCCACGAGCTACCGCAGTACGCCACCGCCCAAAGCGCGGGCATGGACGTGCGCGCCTGGCTTGAGCAACCGCTTACGCTCGCTCCTCTCGAGCGCGCGCTGGTGCACACGGGGCTATACATCGAGCTGCCCGCCGGCTGGGAATGTCAAGTGCGTCCGCGCAGCGGGCTGGCACTTAAGCGCGGCCTCACCGTGCTCAACACACCCGGCACCATCGACAGCGACTATCGCGGCGAAATAGGCATCATCCTCGTCAACTTGAGCAACGAGGCGCAGACCATCGCCGACGGCGAGCGCATCGCCCAGCTGGTGATTGCCCGCCACGACACGGCACAATGGCTACCCGTAGCGAGCCTCGAGGCAAGCGACCGCGGTGCCGGAGGCTTCGGCTCCACGGGCACCGAATAGCTCTAATTAAGCATTTTTCAACTATGAAACAACTGGTAATATTCGACTTGGACGGCACCTTGCTCAACACCATCGAGGACTTGGGACGCGCCGCCAACTACGCCCTCGAGCAGAACGGCTTCGCCACACACTCGATGGCGAGCTACCCTTATCTGGTGGGCAATGGCGTGCGCCGGCTCATTGAGCGCGCGCTGCCCGAGGAGCAACGCCGCGACCCCGACGTGGCGTCGCGTATGCTCGAAGTGTTCAAGGCCTATTACGACGAGCATTGCACCGACCTCACACGGCCCTACGACGGCATCGACGACCTGCTGCGTGAGCTCGTGGGGCGCGGCATAGCCGTGGCCGTGGCAAGCAACAAATACGCCGAGGCCACCGAGCGCATAGTGGCTCACTACTTCAGCCACATCCCCTGGATCGCCGTCGAGGGACAGAAAGAGGGCATTCCCATCAAGCCCGACCCGTCGATAGTGTTTCAAATTCTCGGTCAGGCAAAGGTGGCCAAAAGCGACACGCTGTACGTGGGCGACAGCGGCGTGGACATGGAGACGGCACGCCGCGCTTGTGTCGACTCGCTTGGCGTCACCTGGGGCTTCCGTCCCGAGAAGGAATTGATTGAATACCACGCCGGAGCCATCATCAATCGGCCCGACGACATTATCACCGCCGTCGAGCAAGGTATCGCGGCGTTCAACAAATAATTTTTCTCAGCCTTAAATTATGGAATGGATTATTGATTTGGTTACAGGCTCGGGCGTGGCTCACGCCATCTTCGTCTATTCGCTCGTGATTGCGTTAGGCGTGATTCTGGGCAAGGTGAAGTTCTTCGGCATCTCGCTCGGTGCCACATTCGTGCTGTTTGTGGGCATCGTGGCGGGCCATTTTCACCTCGACGTCGACCCGGGCATATTGAAATTTGTCCAGGAGTTCGGCCTGATTCTGTTTATCTTCTCGATAGGCTTGCAGGTGGGACCGGGTTTCTTCTCGTCGTTCAAGGACGACGGCATCAAGCTCAACGGAATGGCGGTGGGCATCATTCTGCTCAACATAGGCATCGCCCTCGCCATCTTCTTCGCCTTCGACATCAAGCCCAACGAGCTGCTGGGAGTGCTGCAAGGCGCCGTCACCAACACTCCGGGCCTCGGTGCCGCCCAACAGACGCTCATCGAGACTAAGGGCGCCGACGCCGTGGAGCTTAACGAGGCCATGTCGATGGGCTACGCGGCGGCCTATCCGCTGGGCGTGGTGGGCATTATCCTCACGATGATAATAGTCAAAGCGGTGTTTAAAATCAACACCGCCGACGAGACACGCGCCATCGAGGACGAAAAAGACAGCAGCCTACTCAAACCGCATATCGTCACCTATCGCGTGACCAACAAACTGATATTCGACTGCACCAACGACCGGCTGCACAACATAATCGACCGCAACTTCGTGATCTCGCGCATCAAGCGTGCCGACGGCGAGATTGTCATCCCCTCGGCATCCACCAAGCTCGAGAAGGACGACCTGCTGCGCATCGTGCTCAGCGTGCAGGACGAGGAGGTGTTCGACGCCATAATAGGCCCGCACGAGGAGATGGACTGGGAGCACGACTCGGGACCTGTGGTATCGCGACGCATTGTGGTCACAAAGAGCCACTACACCGGCCGCAAACTGGGTTCGCTGCGTCTGCCGCGAGGCTACGGCCTCAACGCCACGCGCGTCAACCGCGCCGGAGTCGACCTGCTCGCGAGCCCCAACCTGTCGCTGCAAGTGGGCGACCGCATCACCGTGGTGGGACAGCTGCAAGACATCAACCGCCTTGCCGAGCGCCTCGGCAACTCGATGCGCCGCCTCAACGAGCCTAACATGTTCACCATGTTTATCGGCATCTTTATGGGCATCCTGGTGGGCTCGATTCCCATCATGTTCCCCGGAATGACGGTACCCATGAAGCTCGGCCTTGCCGGCGGACCGCTCATCGTAGCCATCCTGCTGGGCCGATACGGATATAAAATCAAGCTCGTCACCTACACCTCGTCGAGCGCCAACCTGCTGCTGCGTGAGTTGGGCATCTGCCTGTTCCTCGCCTCGGTGGGCATCGCCGCCGGCGGAGGCTTCGCACGCACGGTGTTCAACGCCACGGGCCTAACGTGGGTGGCATTCGGCTTCGCCATCACCTTCCTGCCGCTGCTGATTGTGGGCCTGATAGCGCGCGGCAAGTTCAAGCTCAACTATTGCACCATCATGGGTCTCATAGCCGGCTCCACCACCGACCCGCCCGCCCTCGCCTACGCCAACAAGACGGCGGGCAACGACGCCCCGGCGGTGGCCTACTCGACAGTGTATCCGCTCACGATGTTTCTGCGCGTAATCAGCGCTCAAATCCTAATTCTCGCGCTATCATAGCCTCTATAGTCTACAGACTTAAGCAAAACTGAATATTTTGTCTTATTTGTTAAATTTGTAGTTTTAAGAAGCTAAAATAAATGAAACGACTATTCAACATATTGCTGCTCACGCTCGCCCTCGCCACCGGAGCCGAGGCGCAGGAACTGTTCGCCGTGCCTCAGGCGCCCGACACGTGCACCTCGCACGAGAGCCGTTGCAACTATATCGTGCAGCACTATTGGGACAAATGCGACCTCACAAAGCCCTTCGACAACTCGAAGGACAGCCTGCTCGTGGCGACGATGGCCAACTACTTCGACATCATGCGTGCCGGAGCCAACGTCAACCTCGCCCTGGGCAGCGTGCGCGACCTCATGTTCAAGGCGCAAGCCAACAAGAGCAACTTCATGAAGCTCATCAGCGCCGCCGAGTATCTGCTATATATGCGCCCGACGCCTATGATCGACGACGTCTACCTCGCCTTCGCCCAGAGCGCCGCCGACGCCTCGTGGGCAAAAAAGGAGGTGCGCGACTACTATGGCGGCCAAGTGGGACGTATCAAACGAACCAAGCTCGGCGAGCGGATTGTCGACATTCCGCTTACGCTCACCGACGGCTCGAAAGCGCCCCTGAGCTCGATGCTCGACAAGGAGGTGACCATTATCTTTATCTCCGACGGAAGCACCGACACCGCCTTTGAGCGAACCCGACTCTTTACCGACATCAGCCTCAACCAGTCGATTGAAAACGGCACGCTGCGTGTAATCAACATCCTTGCCGACGAGGCTCCCAAACAATGGGACCAAGCGAGCCTCGACTGCGCCGCCAAGTGGACCGTGGGAGCCAACAAGGACGTGCTGCGCACACTCGACGTGCGCATCATGCCGTGCATTCTCATTCTCGACGCCGAAGGCAATGTGCAGGTGAAAAACTATAGCGTCGACAACCTCAAGCAACTGTTAAACAGCTGATAACTATTGAAGGCATGAAGATAGCGGTTCTAATATCGGGAGGTGTCGACAGCGCTGTGGTGGTCGACAGGCTGTGGCGACAGCACGAGCATGAGTTGCACCTATTCTACATTCGCATAGGCATGGACAACGACGAGGGCGACTGCGCCGCCGAGGAGGACATAGAGATGTGCCGACTGATAGCGCGTAAATACGACCTGCCGCTGGAAGTGGTGACACTCCATCAGGAGTACTGGGACCACGTGATGGAATACGCCCTGCGCACCGTCAAGGCCGGTCTCACGCCCAACCCCGACATTCTCTGCAACCGTATCATCAAGTTCGGCTACTTCGAGCAACGCTGGGGACACAACTTCGACATGACCGCCACCGGACACTACGCCACAACAGCCGTGGTCGACGGTGTGAAATACCTTGCCACGGCCGTCGACCCGGTGAAAGACCAGACCGACTTCCTGGCGCGCATCACCGGCGACCAACTCGCCCACCTCATGTTCCCCATTGGCGACCTGCCCAAAAGCGAGGTGCGGCGACTCGCCCTCGCGGCCGGACTGCCCAACGCCGGACGGCGCGACAGCCAGGGCATCTGCTTTCTGGGGCGTATCGACTATAACGACTTCATAGCGCGACATCTGGGAGAGCGACCCGGGCCAATCATCGAGATTGAGACCGGCCGCAAGCTGGGCGAGCACCGCGGCTATTGGTTCCACACCATAGGGCAGCGCAAGGGACTGGGACTGAGCGGCGGACCGTGGTACGTGGTGAAGAAAAACGTGGCCTCCAACGCCATCTACGTCACCAACGGCTATGGCGCCGCAAAGCAATACGGCCGCCTGATCAACCTCGACGAGATGCACTTCATCTCCGGCAACCCCTTTGCCGACGGCGCCTCACACGAGATTATGTTCAAAAACCGCCATACGCCCCACTTCGCGCCGGCTCGCCTGACCCACGTCGAAGGCCCGCGGTGGCTCATCGAGAGCGAAGAGGACATCCAAGGCATCGCGCCCGGACAGTTCGCCGTAATCTACGACCGCGCCAAGCGTCTGTGCTACGGTAGCGGCATCATCACTTTATAAAAGAAATTAACGACGAGATAAATGATTGTTGACGACATAAACAGACTGCTGAACGACAGCAAGGCACCGGTTGATAAGGCGTGGCTCGCGGCCACATATCGGCGATACCCCTATTTCACGCTGCCGCTGCTGCTGGCGGTGAAACGCAGTGACGACGAACCCGACCGACGACTCGCCGAGCGACTCGCCATTGGCAGCGCCGACAGGCGTTCGCTCGCGCTCATCACAGGCAAAAGCGCCAACCTATTCGCAACATTCTATCCGCCGGCACCGGAGGCCGAAACACCGTCGACCGACGACACCATCGACCGCTTCCTCGACTCATACGGCAACAACAACCCGCTCGAAATCGAAGCGATCAACAACGCCATCTTCAACCCAACGCCCGACTATGCCGACATCCTCGTGGCACAAGAGCAACAGGACAACCCCGCAAGAGCTGTGGCGGCGCAGACGCGGGAAGACCAACTCATCAACGACTTCATCGCCCTCAGCCAAGAGCAGGAGAGGGCACTCGGAGGGGGCGCAGCGCCACTCCATCCCGAGCTCGACGAGGTGGAGGAAGTGGCGGGAATCCGCGTTGAGCAACCTACCCAAAATGATGACTCCATGCTCAGCGAAAGTCTCGCCAAACTCTACATCGCGCAACACAAATATTCCAAGGCTCTCGAAATTATTGAGACCATAAATTTGAATTTTCCGGAAAAAAGTATTTACTTTGCAGACCAAATTCGCTATTTACGCAAGCTAATCTTGCTCAAAAACGAAAAAGAACAAACAATAACTACTTAATATTCAAAGAGATGATAATTATTTTTTCAGTGTTAATTTTACTCGCTTCACTGCTTCTTATCGGCGTCGTTTTGATCCAAAAATCGAAAGGCGGCGGCTTGGCAAGCAACGTCAGTAGCTACAACCAGATGCTGGGTGTAAGAAAAACCACTGATTTTGTCGAGAAGCTCACTTGGGGCCTGGCAATCTTCATCTGCGTGTTGAGCATCTTCACGTCGATTGCCGCCGGTAGCACCAAGAAGACCGAGTCGAAGATTGGCAACGCTCCGCAAACCGAACAGGCCGCGGCCGCCATCCCGACGCAAGGCGCTGCTACCAGCACCCCCGCAGCAAGCAAGTAACGAGACCTATACGGTTCAAGACAAAGCACCAACGCCCCTGGAGTGTCACAGCCCCACGGGCGTCATTGCTGTTTAATAATGTATGACACCCGTAGAACGTAAATATCGACTTTACCTGCAAGCGCAGAAAGGACTCAGCGCCAACACCGCCGCGGCATATCTCACCGACGTGGCCCACCTAACCACCTTCCTCGACGGGCGAGGCCTCGACGTGGCCGATGTCACTCTCGACACTCTCGAGGAGTTCGTGGCCACACTACACGACCTCGGACTCACAGCACGCTCGCAGGCGCGACTGATTTCGGGACTGAAGAGCTATTTCAAGTTCCTCGTGCTCGAAGGCTATCGAACCGACAATCCCGCGCAGCAGCTGCCGCAGCCGCGACTGGGACAACACCTGCCGGAGGTGCTCACCGTGGCCGAGATCGACGCCATGGTGGAGCAATGCGACATCTCCACCCCGCTGGGCGTGCGCAACCGAGCTATCATCGAGACGCTCTACGGCTGCGGACTGCGAGTGAGCGAGCTCACCGACCTGCGACTCTCGGCGCTCTACCGCGACGAGCAGTACGTTATCGTCCACGGCAAGGGCGACAAGCAGCGACTCGTTCCCATCTCGCCGGTCGCCATTCAATGGATCGACCGCTACCTGCGCGAGGTCAGAAGCGATATGACGGTTGACCGCGCGAGCGACGACATCATATTCCTCAACAGTCGCGGCAAACGCCTGTCGCGGGTGATGGTATTCTACATCGTCAAGCAGCTGTGCGAGTTGGCGGGAATACGCAAAACAGTGAGCCCGCACACGCTGCGACACTCCTTCGCCACACACCTGCTCGAGGGTGGCGCCAACCTGCGCGCCATACAGCAGATGCTCGGACACGAAAGCATCACCACCACCCAAATCTACGTCCACATCGACCGCTCCCTCCTGCGCCACGAAATCCTCGCACACCACCCCCGCAACGCCGCTTCGATGTAAGATGGCTCAGATGGAAGATGTAAGATGTAAAATGGAAGATGGGTGCTACTTGTGTCGCGCTCTCGGAGTTCTCAGAGTTCTCGGAGCTCTCGGAGTTCTTGGAACAGGCGGCCTACTCCTTAAAAAAGTTGTTTTAGTTGTTTATTAGTTGTCTCCAAGTTGTTGTTTTATACCGACCGCTTAAACGACCGCTATAGCGCGAGGCAAGGGTGACGAAAATGTAGTTGACGGCGCCGGGCGGAGCCGCTTACTTTTGCGGCGATGTTTTAACTTAAAAATATAACTATTATGATTGAAAACAGCAATCCCACGGCGGCAGCGGTGCTGCGCGCCGCCTTCAGCGCATGGCAAGCGGGAGCAACACTGCGAGCCTCGCGACACCGCAACAAATGTTTCACCTACGGCGACCAGTGGATCGACACATCGGTCGACGAGCACGGACGCCACGTGAGCGACTACGAGCGCTACTGCCGCGACGGTGGCTTCCCCATCACCAACAATCTGCTGCGACAGCTCATCAAGACCGTGGTGGGCCGCTATCGAGCCACATATCTGCACGAGAGCGCCGACGACGGACAACTCACACAGGGCGACACACACGTCACGCCGCTCGACGAGCTCGACAGCCGAGCGCTCGAGGAGTTCCTCATTAGCGGCTGCTGCGTGCAGCGCGTCGAGCCGGAGCGCAACCTGCTGTCGACCGCCGCGAGGGTCGACAATGTCGACATCAACACCTTCTTCGTCAACCGATTTGTCGACCCGCTCGGGCGCGACATCGAGCTGGTGGGGCAGCTGCATGAGTTGAGCATCAGCCGCCTCATCCAGCGAGTGGCCCGCGGCGACAGGCGCCGGGCGGCTTGGGTGCGGCGGCTCTACAGCCGCGACTGCGAGCAGCGCGTAGCCGAGTGCGCCACACAGCTCGGAGTCGACCCGGGCGCCGCCCCCTCGTTCTGGCACGCGGGCTCCTCCAAATGCCGCGCAATCGAGGTGTGGACGCTCGAGAGCCACGAGGTGCTGGTGTGCCACAACCGCGACACCGCCGAGGTCACACTCGCTCCACTCAGCGCCATGCGACGGCTCAGCCGCAACACCGCACTCGACATCCGCTGGGACATCGACACCCGATGGCATTGCCGCTGGTTCACACCCATGGGCGACCTTCTGAGCGAGGAGGTGTCGCAACTGCCTCACGGCGGACATCCATTTGTCATACGCTTCTATCCGCTCACCGACGGCGAGGTGCACGCCTTTATCGAGGACGTGATCGACCAGCAAAAGTACGTCAACCGACTCATCACTCTCATCGACCACATCATGCAGGCCAGTGCCAAGGGGGTACTGCTATACCCCGAGGCAGCACTGCCCGACGGCTTCTCGTGGGACGACATACGACGCGTGTGGAGCAGTTGCCGAGGCATTTTGCCATACTCGGCCGAGATGGGGGGCGGAAAGCCGGAGCAGTTGTCGGTCAACAACACCGACATCGGCGCATTCGACATGATTCAGCTACAGCTCAAGCTGCTCGAGGAAATAAGCGGCGTGGGAGGTGCTTTGCAGGGCAAAAACATCAACACGCAGGGTAGCGTCAACTTGTATCGCAGCGAGGTGCTAAACGCAAGCGTGGCACTCACCGACGTGTTCGACACCTTCAACGCCTGGCGCGCCGAGCGCAACGCCCTACTCGCCAAATTCAACTGACACGCGACCACTGTCCCACCCCACCCTATTGAGAAAATCATGCGAAATCGCATGATTTTCTCAATAATTTTGTTGCAAACCACAAAAATGTTGTATCTTTGCTGACGAAAACAAGAAAAATCGTATAAAATTTTCAATAGAAATGGAGATTAAAAGAGACTTTTACTTAAACGAAATAAAGAAGCGTATGCACAACGGTATGATAAAAATCATTACCGGCATCAGGCGTTGCGGCAAGTCATACTTGTTGTACGAGATATTCGCCGCTTACCTGAAAGATATTGGAGTACCTGACAGTCATATTATTAAAATCGACTTTGAGGACAGGCGAAACGCAAAGTTACGCGACCCTGATGAGCTACTTCACTACATCGATAGCAAGATGACTGATGCCCAGATGTATTACATCTTGCTGGACGAGGTGCAACATGTGGCGGAATTTGAGGATGTCTTGAACAGTTATTTGAAAATCAATAATGCCGACGTGTATGTAACGGGCAGCAACTCTAAATTTCTTTCGAAGGATGTTATCACTGAGTTTCGCGGCAGAGGCGACGAAATTAAAATCGCTCCGCTTAGCTTCAGCGAGTTCTATTCGGTTTTTCAGGGTCCGAGAGAGGTTGCTTTGGCCAATTATATCACCTTTGGCGGCTTGCCGAAGATTATAGGCATGGATAACGCTCAACGCCAAAAGTATCTATCCGATTTATTCATCACCACTTATATGAGCGATATACGTGAGCGATATAATATCCGACAGGAAGATGAAATGATGGAGTTGCTTCGAATCATCTCGTCGTCGATTGGAGGCTTGACCAACCCCAACAAGTTGATGAACACCTTCAAAAGTGAGAAAAAAGTGTCAATTTCCATCAATACAATCAATAGTTATCTTAGTATATTGGAGGACGTCTTTCTTGTTGAGCGCTCAATACGATATGATATTAAAGGGAAGCGCTACATCAACACTCCATCCAAGTTTTATTTCTCTGATTTGGGATTACGCAACGCTTGCATCCAATTCCGCCAGAATGAGCCGACTCATCTTTACGAGAATTTGGTGTATAACGAACTGCGGCGGCGAGGAATGCAGGTTGACGTAGGAGTAGTTACTTTGAATACGCCAAAAGACGGCGGTGGATATAACAAGGTGAACGTCGAGGTCGATTTTGTGTGCAACTGCGGCGATAAGCGATACTATATTCAGTCGGCTTATCGCTTGCCTGACGAACTGAAGATGAAGCAAGAGCTTCGTTCATTAAAGGCTATTGGGGATAATTTCGCGAAATTTGTAATTACCGACCAACCTATGTTGCGACACCAAAACGACGACGGCATTGTTTTTATGAACTTCTACGATTTTCTCCTTGATGAAAACAGCCTCTTGATTTAACCCAATTCGGTCATTTGGGTCGTTCCTATTGATAATTTTGTGCGAGTTCGCACAAAATTATCAATAGCCAACCGCGCGACCAGTATCCCGCCCCACCAAAAAACAAGGGCTTTCGCGAACGAAAGCCCCGTTTTTCACTTCGTTTCGCCACTGTTTACTTCGCGGCGGCGAAAGGTATCTGTTGCTGCTTGAGCTTGGCAATAGAGTCCTGACGGGCGTCATAGGCCTTGCGCGCTTGGCTGTCGGGCTTGAGCCAGGTGTCCATCCAGTTGAAGAACTCGCGCTGCCACAGTATGGAGTTCTGCGCTTGCAGTATCCAGTGGTTCTCGTCGGGGAACAGCACCATGCGCGCCGGAATATCGCGCAGGCGCGCGGCGTTGAACGCTTGCGTGGCCTGAGTGAACACGATACGATAGTCGAGCTCGCCGGCGGTAATCATGATAGGAGTGTCCCAGTTCTGCACAAAGCGGTGGGGCGACGCGGTGGCGTAGGTCTTCTGAGCAGCGGCGTTACCCTTGTCCCAGAACGGACCGCCCAGGTCCCAGTTGACAAACCACATCTCCTCGGTCTCGAGATATTGCGCCTCGAGGTTGAAGATGCCGGCGTGCGCCAGGAAGCAGGCGAACGTCTTGTTGTGGTTGCCGGCCAGGAAGTACACCGAGTAGCCGCCGTAGCTGGCGCCCACGGCTCCCATGTGGTCGGGGTCGATATAGTCCTGCTTCTTCATATAGTCGGCAGCACTCAGGTAGTCCTTCATGTTCTGGCCGCCGTAGTCGAGCGAGATTTGGGCGTTCCACTCGGTGCCGAAGCCGGGCAGGCCGCGGCGGTTGGGAGCAATCACCACATAGCCCTGGCTCGCCATCAGGCGCAGGTTCCAGCGATAGCTCCAGAACTGGCTCACGGGCGATTGCGGACCGCCCTCACAGAAGAGGATCGACGGATATTTCTTCGCCTTGTCCATCTTGGGCGGCAGAAGCACCCAGGTGGTCATCTGCTTGCCGTCGGTGGTGGGCACCATCACCTTCTCGCAGGTGACGGGGTCGAGTTGCTTCAGCAGCTCGTCGTTGACGTGCGTCAGCTGCACGGGCTCCTTGCCGGCCTCGGCCACGTACACCTCGTTAGGCTCCAGGAACGAGTGGCGAAGGGTCACCACCTTGCCGTCGGCCATGGGCTCGAGCGCCGCGTAGTCGGCCATGCCGGCGGCGATGGTGTCGACGGCGGCCGTCTCAACATTGATGCGGAACAGGGGGATGGTGCCCTGGTACGGTGCCAGGAAGTAGAGGTATTTCTCGTCGGCCGACCACGCGATGGCGTCTACGCTGTAGTCCCAGTCCTTGGTCAGCTCGCGCTTCTCGCCGCTCTTGGTGTCCATCACCATTATCCGGTTCTTGTCGGCCTCATAGCCGTCGTGCTCCATCGAGAGCCACGCCAGCTTCGAGCCGCTCTTGTTGTAGGCCGGGTTGGTGTCGTAGCCCATCATGCCCTCGGTCAGGTTCTCGGTCTTACCGCTCGCGATGTCGTAGCGATACAGGTCGCTGTTGGTGGAGATGGCATATTCGCGGCCGGTCTTCTTGCGGCACACGTAGGTGAGCGTCTTGCCGTCGGGCGAGAACGCGAAGCTCTCGGCACCGCCCCACGGACGCATCGGCGACTCGTAAGGCTCGCCCTCGAGGATGTCTTTCACGTCGGTCAACGCCGAGCCGTCAAAGTTGGCCAAGAAGGGGTGCGGAATAGCGGTCACCCACTCGTCCCAATGCTTGTACATCATGTCGTCGATGATGCGAGCGTTGGCCTTGTCGAGGTCGGGATAGAGGTCTTGGGGAGTCTCGCCGTATTTCACGGTGGAGATGAGCAGCACCTGCTTCTCGTCGGGCGAGAACAGGAAGCCCTCCACGCCGTTCTCAAGCTCGCTCACCTGCTTGCGGCCGCCGCCATCGGCGTCCATTACCCATAGCTGAGCCTTGGCGCCCTCTTTGGTGTCCTTGTAGACGAACGCGATCTTCTTGCCCCCGGCAATCCAGCGCGGCGAATTCTCGCTGTTGGCGGTGCGGGTGAGCTGCTTGGCGTCGCTGCCGTCGGCGTTCATCACCCACAACTCGCGGTTGCTCTTGTTCTGCTCAATACTCTCGTAAGCGACACTGTAGAGGATTTGCTTGCCGTCGGGCGACAGTTGCGGGTCGCCCACTCGACCCAGCGAGTTGAGCAACTCGGGAGTGAACTTGCCGTCAACAACTTTCACCTCGGGTTTCTCGATTAGCTTGGCGTCGCCCTGACCGTCGGCACACGAGCTCAATGCCGCCGTAGCGATCATACATGCCATGATTGTTGTCTTGATTTTGTTCATGCTTTTTTATTCGATTTGGTGATTTATCGTCTTAATAATGCGCAAAATTACAAAAAAAATGTTTACAATTTGTATTTTAAATTAAAAAACACTATCTTTGTGGTCTGAATTACGACAAATTTACAATTTTTTAATATACCTACTAACATCAACTTAAAAGAAAGGAAACGTTATGAGTAAAAAAACTACTTCTTTCTCGTGGTTGCGTGTCGTGGCTGTGATTATGGCCGCCTGGCTCTTCTTCCCGCTCGCCGAGGCCGCCAAAGTCACCTACAACGGCATCAACTATTACTATGCGAAGAGAGGACAGGAAAGTAAGACTCAGGTCGACAAGTGGACCGACGCGCCTTACACCGGCGACGAGAACGGTGTGCTCGAAATCCCCGCCTCGTTCGAAGTCAACGGCACCACCTACACCGTGATCGCTACCCGCGGCGCGGCCTTCCAGGGCTGTACCGAACTTAAGGAAGTGCGCCTGCCGGAAACGGTTACCACCATCGGCAACCTCACCTTCGACGGCTGCACATCGCTCGAGGTCGACCCGCTTACGCCCAACATCAACTCGCTCGGACAAAAAGCCTTCCGCGGATGTACGGCGCTCAAGGAGGTCACCATCCCCGCTACGGTCACCAACGACATCGCAAACCAGGAGTTTGCCGGATCGGGACTGCAAAAACTGACCTTCGCCGACTGCGAGACGCCTATTAAAATCCTGCTCGGCGCTTTCAGCGACGACGAGAACCCCGCGCCACCGCTCGAGGAACTGGTAATCCACCGCAATCTGGTGATGGGCTCAAGCGCCTACAACACCGCCCCCTTCCACAACAATGCCACTCTCAAGCGCGTGATTATCGGCGGCGAGGCCACAGAAATCGTGAGCGACTACTTCAACAGCGCGACAGCGCTCGAGGAGGTGATCTTCGAGGAGGGCAACAAGGTAAACAATCTGGCGCAAGCAGCCTTCTCGTCGTGCCAAGCCCTCAAGAGCATCACTCTGCCGGCCGGCATCACGAGCCTCAACCCCAACCTGTTCTACAACTGTAAGAACCTCGCCGAAGTGAAATTCGAGGGCGAAGTGACCTCGTTCGGACAATACGCCTTCTACAACACAGCCGCCATCAAGAGCTTCGAGCTGCCGGCCACGCTCAAGACAATCGGCGCTTATTGCTTCGCCAATGGCGGACTTGAGGGAGAAGTGGTGATACCCGAGGGTGTGACGGCAATCGGCAGCAACGCCTTTGCCGGAGCCAACGCCATCACAGCCATCTCGCTACCGGCCACACTTAGCTCGATTGGAGACGCCGCTTTCGCTCCCATCAGCTCGCTCGCGGCTATCAACCTGGCCGAGGGCAACGCCAACTTCAAGATGCAGGACGGCGCGCTGCTCAACTTTGCCGGCACGCGTCTGCTCGTGACTACTCACGAAGCCAAACTCGGCGAGAGCCTCAGTCTGCCCGATGTAACCTCAATCGACACCTACGGCATGGCGTTCGCTCCGTTTGCCACTATCGATATGCCCGCGCTCACCACGCTCAACAACTACGCATTCTACTCGAGCGCGCTCAGCGGCTTCACATTCAAGCCCTCGATGACAATCGGACAATACGCCTTCGCCGCGAGTGCTCTCGAAACGCTCAATATCGAGGAGGGCGTACGCGAGATTCCACAGAACCTCTGCCTGAATTGCACCGCTTTGACCGATGTCAACTTCGCCTCTACCGTCACCAACGTGATGCGTAACGCGTTCGCCGGATGTACCGCCCTCGAGGAGATGTACATCACGCCGAGTATCAACTACATGGAGAGCGGAGCCGTGCCCGCAACCATCAAGAAGCTCTTTGTGCTCAACGTCGACGTGCCCGTGCTCGCCGACGGTGTGTTCACACCCGAGCAGAGCGAGGTGGATTGCCATGTGGCTCCCGCAAGCGTCGAGAAATTCAAGGCCGCCGCTCAATGGAGCTACCTCAACATCCTTGGCGACGAGGGCATCAGCGGCGAGGGTGCCACCCTCGGCTGCCCAACCGGCCTCTACTTCACCACGCCCGACGGCAAACTCATGTATAAGGACGAGAATGGCGAGGTGATCGACACCGAGTTCCCCGCAGGCGACCACGCTTTCTTCCTGCAAAGCTACAAGAACCGTATCTACGTGGCTGTGGCCGGTAAGAACTTCCGCTTCCAGAACCCCACCGCGGGCATGGGCGACGGCGAACTCTTCTACGTCAACAAGACCAACGACCTCTTCTATCGCGTAACGGTGCTCAACAACGTTGGCTACGAGGCTTTCCAGGATCCCTTCAGCATGACCATCATCCCCGAGGACGAGAAGATCTATATCAGCGACCGCAATGTGGGTATTCATGAGTTCGGAACCGACGCCGTAGGCCTCTACGGCGAGCAACCGTTCTTCATGCAGAACAACTGGTGGCCCTACTACAATAGCTTCGGCACCTCCTACGGCTCTATCACCTCGGGCTTCACCAAGCGTAAGACCGACATCGTATCCACCGACGGCGCTACGCTCAACGACGTCTACTGGCGTTCTATCAAGTTCAACGGCTTCGGTATCTTCCGCTTCACCAAGGATATGCTCTACAGCGACGGTAAGGGTGCCGACCATGTCGACCGCGCGCTGCCCGTATTCTTCCAGGGCGTACAGATGACCTCGTTCTACATCGACGAGGAGAACGGATACCTCTACCTCTGGGTTCAGGGCGGTAAGGAAGGTGTCGACTACACGCCGGGTATGTACCGCGTGCCGCTCGCTACTCTCGCCACCAAGCAGAACGAGACCTCGCTCATCGAGGACGCTATGCTCATCGACGACGCTCCCGTTAAGCTCGAAGGCTCGGGCGACGAAATCACAGGCGTACCGCAAATCATCGGCGACGGGAAATATGTCTACTGGGCTTACATCTCGCCCGAAGGCGGAACAGCGGTGCCCAATATGCCCGACTACGACGCCGAGAACCCGCGCCACAAGACGGGTATCAAGCGCGTCAACGCCGTGGTTGAAGATCCCACTGTCGCTCCCGAGATTGAGTACGAACTCGAGGGTTACGCGGCCTACGGTCTCACACTGCAAAACTTCGTTCCCGACGAGAAACCCGAACCGCAGAAGAACGGCGACCTCAACGGCGACGGCAACGTCAACGCAGGCGACGTGAGCGAGCTCTACACCGCTATCCTCGGCGGTAATAGCGACAAGAAGTTCGACCTCAACGGCGACGGCAACGTCAACGCCGGCGACGTGAGCGAACTCTACACCATCATCCTCAGCGGAGAATAATCCAATACGGAATGACAACTTATCCCACGGGGAGCGCAAGCCGATGCTTGCGCTCCCTCATTTTCCACCCTACCGGCCACACCACGAAAATCCACTTGCGCCCCACCCCACCCCCGCACAACCTTTGCCCCAAGTTAAA
>JAFVDY010000073.1 GCA_017478265.1 Muribaculaceae bacterium
AGATTGTGGCTCACTTGCGCGCGAAACAAATTACCGAGGACGCAATCGCTCAGGCCTTGGAGATGATTGACACGTCGGGCGACGTGGAAACGTTGGTGTCGCTAATGCGGAAACGCGCCGGCACCCTTAAGAGCAAGGAACCACGGCTCGCGCGAGCGTCGTTGATGCGTTTCGCCGCCGCTCGCGGCTACCGTATGGATCAGGCAATGGCAGCGTTGGAGCGCATAGGCTCTAATTATATGGATGCCGATTTAGATTAGTGGTCAACGCTTAAACACTAACCAGTTGGTGCGGTAACGATAGTTGGGCGCTTGTTTGCTTTCGGGGAAAATCTCTATAATTTTATCGTTGGAGTCGCGATACCAGGCGTAGTTCCACCCGGCTCCCATATCGAGGTAGATGGCATTGTCGACTTGGTATTGCTCGAGCAGAGCGATAAACCGAGCGTAGGTGTCGACCTGAGTGGTCTGCACCAGGCATAGTTGTCCGTTTTTCTCACACAGCGCGCGGTAGATGGTGCGTTTGTCGCGTAGCACGTTCCATACGGGTTGCGTCACGCCATTGATGATAAGCAAGCGTTGGCAGAACGCCATTATAGGGTGCCGAGAGAGGTCGAAACGTTTGTCGGCGGAGAAAGACCAAGAGCCGTCGTTGAAGAAGGAGAACGCGCCGGTGTTGGCCGGGCAGGTATATCCTTTATACAGAGTGCCTCCGGCGATGTGGTTGTCGGCGATATTGGTGTGCTTGAAAGAATCGAGCAGTTCGCCGGTGAAGGCCGCCTCGCAGCAGAATATCACGCTATCGGCGCCCGCGGCTGGCATTTGTTCCACCGCCAGATCGATTGACGTGAACTGCGGATAATAAACAACGATGCCTGAAGAGTGCTCGACGCGAGTGGTGGCGGAAGTGTGGTTGCAACTTGCTGTGATAGTCATTATAAATGCTATGATGATGGTTGAGATTGTTTTCATCGCTTACGGTTATAAAATATAGATGTGTCGAAAATCACGACACATCTATAATGGTTATCTCTTTCGATTTCTTACCGAGCGCGTAGCTCCGCTGTTGCCCGACGACGATGATGATTTTGCTGTCTTGGGTTTGCGGTTCTTCACCTTCTTATTCTTTTTGTTGTCGCCGTCGGCTTGGGCGCGCTTGGGTTTCTTCTTTTCGGCTTTTTCCTCGTCCTTCTTGTCGCCGTCTTTGTTTTCGCCGTCTTCGCCTTCCTCTACACTTTGCTGCTTTTTGGCGTCAGCCATAGCTTGCAGCTCTTCGCGCGAAGGCACCCAGAGGTTTTTGTCGAACGAGTGCAGACGTTTCTCAATCGAGTCGCGTGCGTGCGCCAGTTTCTCCTCGTCGGGATACATCTGAGCGAGCGATAGGTTGCGCAGGTTTTTCACCTTGTAAATTTCGCCATCGTACATATTGAGCTTAAAGAAGTCGTCGAGGTTGTACTTCGGCAAGTTGTTGTCGTCGTCGGTGAACACATATTGTTGCGCCATATATGGGCGAATGTCGTTGAGTCGGACCCAGAACATGGGGAAACGGATCGGTTCGCCTCCGTAATCGTCCTGACGGTGGAGCACAGGGCAGAGCGCTTCGACGCGAGTGCGCACATTGTTGGTGCGCGTGTCAAATTCCCAATGCTCGATAATGAAGTAGCTCAGGATTTCGTTGCTCGGAATGTCGGCGTCCTCGATGGTGTATTTCGGATTTTTCTCAGAGCTGCCTTTGGCGTCGGTGTATAGCACATGGAAGCGGTCGAGCATCTCCGGAACCTTAATCTTGTACTCATCGCTGAAAATCTCTTTACCGTCGAGATACTCGTAGGCCGATATTTTGTTGTCGGCGAGCAGACGCATGATGATAAAGAAGAGGCTTTGTCCGTCTTCATTCGGCTCTTCGGGGTAGTATAGGGCCGGGTTTTTCCCTTTAGTGAGGTCGAGCTGTCGATACACCACCTTTACCCATTGCAGGTCGGCGTCGCTGGGTTCGCGGATCTCGTAGAACGACTGTTGGCGGTCGGTAACCTGAGTGCCGTTGTCGTCTTTTTTCCCTCGATCGCTGCCTGTGCCTGTGCGTTTTGTCACTTGCGCTTGAGCCAGTGAAGCCGTGAAGCACAGAAGCATTGAAATCGCTATAAGCTTAAAAATTTTCATATTTCGTTATTCGTTACACGTTGCTCGTTATACGTTACTCGTTGCTCATTACTCGTTAGTTGACAATCACTTCCATAGGGGCGATATCGCGTGTGATGCCATCAGGTCCGGTGGCTTTGACGCGGGTGATGTAGAAGCGTTTGCCGCGTCCCAGACGCTTGAAACTTTGAATCTGCCGCTCGCTGAATCGAGAGCCAGCCGACACCTCGGGAATCGCGTTACCCATCGAGTCGAAGAATACGGTTTCGAAGCTCACCACCTTGTAGTCGATGTTAAGCATATCATCGTCGATAGCGGCATCTACACCTCCAGCGGCTAAGAGCAGACCTTTGGAGAAACCGCGTCCACCCTTGTAACGTGCCGACTGTCCGTTGGCATCCTTATAGGTGATAAATGGCATGGGGTCGGGCAATTTGCGCACACGGAAGGAGGTGGTGGCAACGGTTTGGTTGGAGCCGTTGATATTGGCCGTGACGGTCACTACGGCTTCGGCACCAATCTTGGCGGGGCGAGCCACCCAGGCGTCGCCGTTGCGGGTGAGGGTGCCGTTGGTCATCGTAGCGCTGATGGCCGTAGGAGGCACGCCGGGCACGGCAATCGAGATGGGGTTGTTGATGCCGGCGTAGAGCACGTTCATCATCGTGGCCGAGACGGTTGCCGCGGGTTCAATCACGTTGTATTTCGACTGGAACGGGTGCTGGGTGGTGGTGCCGTCGCCGCGAGGCACTTCGATGTAGCCGGAGTAGGTAAATTCGCCGGTCTTGCCGGGTACCACTTCGTAGAGACCCTGGTCGTTGTTGAGGCGCTGCCCGTTGATGTACACGATGGGGCGTTGGGTGGAATCGACGGCGGCAAGGACGATGTGGGCGGAATATTTTGTGCCGCGCATCACGTTGATCGACTGCGGAATTACGAAGGCGTCCATGCGGTTGACGCGCACGTCGCCGGCGTCGATGTTGGTGAGCAGCGAG
>JAFVDY010000003.1 GCA_017478265.1 Muribaculaceae bacterium
AGCGGCGAGTTTGCTTGGAACTCGGGTATGTTCTTCTGGGGTGTCAACACCATTATCGACGCCTTCCACCGCTACGCGCCCATGATCGCCGAAATCTTCGACCAGGGCAACAGTCTGTTCGGAACTGACGATGAGACCGAATTCATCGCTCAGCACTATCCCGCCTGCCCAAACATCTCGATTGACTACGCCGTGATGGAGAAGAGCGACAACGTGTACGTGGAGGCGGTCGACCTCGGATGGAGCGACCTCGGCACTTGGGGCTCACTCTTTGAGAACTCGCCCAAGAACCGCGCCGGCAACGTGGCGCAAAACTGCACGGCGCTCACCTTCGAGAGCTCGGGCAACGTGATTGCGGTGGAGAACGAGCAGAAGCTGATAGTGGTGAGCGGCTTGAACGACTATATCATTGCCGACGCCAACGACGTGCTGCTGATTGTGCCGCGGGCCGACGAGCAAAAGATCAAAAACTACGTCAACGAGGTGCACGCCGCCTTCGGAGGTAAATACTTGTGATTAAAGCCGAATAGGTCATAAAATGAGTCACAAATGCAGCCTGTTGTCGGTCCAATGACCGATTGGGGTTAAACCAAAGGCGGGTGTAAACGTCTAAACAGACACAAACCGAAACTGATTTTTTAATTTATAATTTTTAATTTATAATTTGAAACGATTTATTTTCATAATGCTGTCGCTGGTGCTTGTGGCCGGAATAGCGGTAGCGCAGAAGAAAGGACAGGCTCGCACCGAGTTTAAGACGCTCAGCCACGACTTCGGCACCATCAAAGAGGCGAACGGCCCGGTGAGCTACGAGTTTGAGTTCCGCAACACGGGCGACAAGCCGCTGCTGATAGTGGACGTGGCGGCATCGTGCGGCTGCACTCGACCCGAGTATCCCACCAAGCCCATCAAGGCCGGCAAGAAGGGTAAGATTAAGGTCACCTACAGCCCGATTGGGCGCCCGGGAGCCTTCCGCAAAACCATTAAGGTGAAGACCAACGGCGCCGAGCGCACCTCTACTCTGGTGATAAGCGGCGTGGTGGTGCCCAAGAAATAGGAGCGTAAGAGTGGGTGCTCTACGTATAGCGATGGCAACGATATTGGCGATAGTGGCGCAAGCCGCTGTCGCTCAAGCGTGTATAGAGTGGGCCGACTCGGTGTTCGATTTCGGCGTGTTCGACGAGTCGGCTCGACCTATGACGGGCCGATTGCGTTTTACCAACACCGGCGACAGCGCGTTGCTCATCACCCGCGTGCAGCCCACTTGCGGCTGCACCATTGCCGACTATCCCACCGGAGCTATCGCCGCGGGCGACACGGCTTCGCTCTCGCTCACCTACTCCCCCACGGGGCGGCCGGGTCCGTTTGAAAAAGATGTGTTTATCTACACCAACGGTCTGAAACACAAGAGCGTAGTGGCCGTAAAGGGGCGGATGCGCGGCACTCCTGAGAGTGTCGACCGCTACTACCCCCGCTCGGCGGGCGCGATGCGGCTGAGCAAGACCGCGCTGCTCGCCGGCGAGGTAGTGAAAGGGCGCACTCGCAATGTTACCACACGTATCTACAACCCGCTGAACGACAGCATACTGTTGCGCACCATCGACTGCCCGCGGCACATTTCGCCGCACGCCGTCGACAGCGTGCTTGGCCCCGCCGACGCCACCACGCTGTCGCTGTTTGTCGACACTCGCGTGGCGCCGCTGCTCGGCCGCAACGAGGACACGGTCACCATCGCAGCTATCAACCGCCACAGCCTGCAAGCCGACACGCTCCGGCTCACCGTAATCAGCAACATCGAGCAGGACTTCAGCGGTCTCACCGCCCAGCAACTGGCAACGGCGCCCGTGGCGTTCGTAGCCGACACATGGCTCATAGCCGACGCCAACGGTGAAGCCACATTTACCATCAGCAATATGGGCACCGACCCGTTGGAAATCAGACGCGTCTACACCGAGGGGGCGGCCCTGACGCAACACAACTGTTCGCGACGTCTGCTCAAGCAAGGCGAACAAGCCGCCATATCGCTCAACGCAAGCAATATCACGCGGCAGGCAACCGTAGTTGTCATCACCAACGACCCTCTCCACCCCGTGATAAAATTACCAATCAGAAATTAGGAATTAGGAATTTCCACTGTCTACGAAACGATAACGAGCAACGATATATGGAACATCCCGAGAATGATAAGCAATATAGCGGCCTGCAAGTGAACGCGGGCGTAGAGCAACCACCCATGGTCAACCCTTATCTGCGCCGGCGACGCCGACCGCAACTGTCGGCAGCCGACTATGTGGAGGGTATCCTCAAGGGCAACACCACCGTGCTGGGGCAGGCGGTGACGCTCGTCGAGAGTCTGAACCCGGCCCATCAGGCCGTAGCACAGGAGGTGATAGAGAAATGTCTACCATTCTCCGGACGCTCGCGCCGCATCGGCATCACGGGCGTGCCGGGCGCCGGCAAGAGCACTTCGATCGACGCCTTCGGCATACATATCCTCAAGCGCGGCGGCAAGCTGGCGGTACTCGCCATCGACCCGAGCAGCGAGCGCTCGCGAGGCTCAATCCTGGGAGATAAAACGCGTATGGAGCGCCTTGCCGTTCACCCCAAGGCTTTCATCCGGCCCAGCCCATCGGCGGGGTCGCTGGGAGGCGTGGCGCGCAAGACGCGCGAAACGATAGTGCTATGTGAGGCTGCCGGCTACGACACTGTGTTTGTCGAAACAGTGGGTGTAGGCCAGAGCGAGACCGCAGTCCACTCGATGGTCGACTTCTTCCTGCTCATTCAGGTGGCCGGCACCGGCGACGAGCTCCAAGGCATTAAGCGGGGCATAATGGAGATGGCCGACGGCATTGTGGTCAACAAAGCCGACGGAGACAATGTGGACCGAGCCAACTTGGCGGCGACTCAGTTTCGCAACGCGCTGCACCTCTTCCCGTTAGGCCCGAGCGGATGGTCGCCCGAGGTGCTTACCTATAGTGGCTACTTCGACCTCAACATCGATAAGGTGTGGGAAATGATTGACCGATATTTCGAGCACGTGAAGCGCAGCGGCTACTTCGACGAGAAACGCCGGCAGCAGGAGAAATACTGGATGTACGAAACTATCAACGAGCAACTTAAGTCGCACTTCTACAACAACCCTGAAATCGAGCGGCTGCTGGAGCAAAAACAACAGATGGTGTTGCGCAACGAGCAATCCTCGTTCACCGCGGCGGCCGACGTCCTATCGCGCTACTTCGCTCTGCCGCACTGACGCGGCGTAAGCAAGCGGCATAGAAACAATTCCGTTAAAAAACGTTAAATGTTGCGCGCGACTTTTAGACAATAGAAAAATTTGCCGTAACTTTGCACGCTTAAACTCTATTCAACAATAGGATGAGACAGTTAAAAATCACAAAATCAATCACCAACCGCGAAAGCGCGTCGCTCGACAAGTACCTTCAAGAGATTGGACGTAAGGATCTTATCACCGTCGACGAGGAAGTGGAGCTCGCTCAGCGTATTCGCCAAGGTGATCAAGCAGCCCTCGACAAACTTGTAAGCGCAAACTTGCGTTTTGTCGTATCTGTAGCTAAACAGTATCAAAATCAGGGTCTTAGCCTCCCCGATTTGATTGATGAAGGAAATCTTGGCCTGATTAAGGCAGCACAGAAATTCGACGAGACACGCGGCTTCAAGTTTATCTCCTACGCCGTTTGGTGGATCAGACAATCGATCCTCCAAGCGCTCGCCGAGCAGTCGCGTATCGTAAGGCTTCCGCTCAATCAGGTGGGCTCGCTCAACAAGATTGGCAAGGCTCTTTCGCGCTTTGAGCAAGAACATGAGCGCCGCCCCAATGCGGCTGAGCTTGCCGAACAACTCGACGTCCCGGAAGACAAAATCGCCGACACCATGAAGGTGTCGGGACGACACGTCTCGGTAGACGCGCCTTTCGTCGACGGTGAAGACAACAGTCTGCTCGACGTCCTTCCCAACGACGATAGTCCAATGGCCGACTCAACACTCAACCAGGAGTCGCTCGCAAAAGAAATCAATCGGGCGCTCGACCAACTCAACCCGCGCGAACGCGACATCCTTAAGATGTTCTTCGGCATCGGCTGTCAGGAAATGACGCTCGAAGAAATCGGCGCTAAATTCGACCTTACACGAGAGCGTGTACGGCAAATTAAGGAAAAAGCTATACGCCGACTCAAAGGACAAAAAAGCCGACTGCTGAAATCCTACCTCGGATAACGACAACCGGTCCAACCTAACATCAACAAATTAAACAACCGACCGCGGCACTACCTCTTCTTTCAACAGCCGCCAAACGTTGTTTAATTTGTTGCTTTTTTTGCACCATCGTAGATCCCTGCTGCAAGTGCCGCGTCGGCACCCATCAATTTAAACCCCGAAGGGGTAACAGTACATAGGCCGGGGTAAGCGCAATGCGCGCAACCCCGGTGCCGTCAGTATTCCCCTTGGCATTGCACGCCGAAGGTGTGCGAGGAAATAAAGGTGCCAACCACTGTCCCGTCCAAACAAAAAATAATTGGTCTAATTCGAAAAATTAGACCAATTCGAAAAATTAGAGATTGCAAGTTCGTGTAATTCGTTGTCCTGAATTAGAACTGGTTCTCGATGATGTCGGACAGCACTGTCGCCATGTCGGTGTCCGACACGGCCACCATCTGCGGCACGAGGCTCGCGGCAGTCATGCCAGGCGTTGTGTTGATTTCTAGCAGGTTGATGCAGTCGCTGTTGTCGGCGTTTTTCGTTACTATATAGTCGATGCGGATAATGCCGTTGCACAGCAGCAAGTCGTAGATGCGCGACGTCTCGGCCTGAAGCGCTGACGTCAGCTCAGGTGAGATGCGGGCGGGCGTAATCTCGTCCACCTCGCCGTTGTATTTCGCGTCGTAGTCGAAAAACTCGTTGTCGGTCACAATCTCCGTAACCGGTAGCACCACTGTCTTCTCGCGCGTCTTATAGCACGCCACGGTCACCTCGGTGCCGTCCATGAAACGCTCAATCATTATCTTGTTGTTCTGCTTGAACGCCTTCTCAAGGGCCGGTTGCAGTTGCTCAACAGTCTTCACCTTGCTGATGCCGAAACTCGAACCGTCGGCCACTGGCTTCACAAAGCAAGGCAGACCTATCCGCTCAATAATCTCCTCGCGACTCACCTCATGCTCATGACCTTTGATAAGCAGAATGCTGTCGGCAACGGTAACGCCAAACGAGCGCAAGTAGTTGTTCAGCGCGTATTTGTCGAACGTCAACGCCTCCACAAGCACGTCGCTCGTAGAGTAGGGGATATGCAACAGGTCGAAGTAGCCTTGCAGGATGCCGTTCTCGCCGGGGGTGCCGTGAACGGTGATATAAGCGTAGTCGAAACGGCGACGCTCACCGCCTTGCTCAAACGAGAAATCGTTCCTGTCGACCGGCGTAGTGACGCCTTCGCCAAGCTCTACATGCCAGTCGAGGTCTTTCATTACCACGATATACACCTCATAACGCTCGTGGTCGAAAAACGAATATAATCCCTCGGCCGAACGCAACGACACTTCATACTCCGAACTATTGCCACCTGCTACAATGGCTATCAATCGTTTAGCTTTTGTTTTCATCTCAATTTTTACTTTTTAGCGCCGCAAAGTTACAACTTTTTCAACTAATAACATGAATTCTTAAACCCAAAAAAGTCTTTCATCATAAATCGGCATTAGGATTTATCTCATAAATCAACCAAAAATACTTATTTGCGGCCTAATGTCCGATTTGGGGTAAAGTTCCCGGCTAATCGCAGGGCGGCAACTCGGGATGAGGCACCGACAGCGCTACGCCCTTGGGCGCAAGGTAGAACATAATCAGAACCACCGTCTCGCTCCCGTTGTTCTCGCCATGGTGAATCGTACCAACCATCTCCACAAGCGCCTCGCCCGCACGGAACACCTTCACATTTCCATCAACGTCGACTATAGTGAGCTCACCGCGCTCCACCACGCCGAAGTTAAGCACATCGTGGTGATGCCAACCGAGCTTCTCGCCCGGACCAAACTCATAACGGATCGAAACAATCTCCTCGTCACGCGACACCAGCGCCGCGAGCGACGCGCCATCCCAGCTGCGAGCTGTGCGCAGCAACTCTCTCTTCTTAACTTCTGTCATAACATTTCATGTCTTAATTCGCCACAAAGGTACAACTTTTCCACAC
>JAFVDY010000074.1 GCA_017478265.1 Muribaculaceae bacterium
AAACTCGAGTATATCGCTTCGAGCGGACTTCGCATCCTGCTCAGCCTCCTCAAGAGCGCGAAAGCCAACGGCAACCGGGTGGTGCTCAAGGACGTCAACGCCGACATCAAGAATGTCTTCAAAATGACGGGATTTATCACCCTGTTTGAGTTTGAGTAATTCTTCTCATCCTTCACCCCCCACACAGTGCCAACACTATGAAACAGGGTAGATTTCTTATCATCGCGGCGGCTCTGGCCACTATGCCGCTCGCCGCAAGCGCGCTCGAGGCCGACTCCATCGCTCCGGAGCCGAAAAACGAGCTATCGCTCGACGCCGACCTCAAATACCGCGGCGAACTCCGGCGTGGCGGACTTATCAACAAACGTATCGATGATAAAGCCGACAACAACAAAGCGCAATTCATCACCGGACGTACACGACTCGGTATCACCTACAAGCGTGACAACTTCCTCGAATTGCGCATCAACGCACAGCATAGCGGCATCTGGGGGCAAGCGGGTAAAGGAGGATTCAACCTATACGAGGCATACGCCAAACTCACCGCGCGAAACGGACTCTTCCTCAAGGCCGGACGACAAACGTTTATCTACGACGACGAACGTATTCTCGGCAACAACGACTGGTCGATGGCGGCGATGTCGCACGACGCCGTGCTCGCCGGTTACGAGGGACACGGACACAAACTGCACCTCATCGGGACTTTCAACCAAAACGCGGCAAACGTCAACGGGGGAACATACTACAACTCAACCGACGGAGCGGAGCCTTTCAAAGGCCTGTTTACGCTTTGGTACCACTACGACTTCCAACGCGTACCGCTCGGCATCTCGGCGCTCTTCATGAACATGAGAATGCAAAACGACTCCGAAGATAACCACAAGACCGAAAACCAACAAATAGCCGGCACCTACATCACCTTCGAGCCGCGCAGGTTCGTCTTCGAAGGCTCGTTCTACTACCAGTTCGGCAAGGACGAATTCCACGTGCCCATCAAGGCCTGGATGATGAGCTTTAAGGGCACCTACGACCCTACTCCGCAGTGGACACCCTATTGTGGTTACGACTACCTCAGCGGCGACCCTAACCCGGTGGTGCCCAAAATCGGTGGCATAGGTATGGCACAGCACACCGTGGTTAGAGGTTTCAGCCCCGTCTACGGCTCTCACCACCAGTTCTACGGAGCGATGGAATTCTTCTACCTCGGAGCTTTCTACGGCGGATACACACCGGGACTGCAAAACCTCTACGCAGGCACCGAATGGCGACCGTTCAAGGGATTTGAGGCAGAAACTTCGTACCACTACTACGCCACAGCAACCAAAATATCGGACGCGGCACGAACACTCGGACACGAAATGCGACTCGAACTAAGCTACAGTATCACCGACTACGTCAAGGCTTCTATCGGCTACACATATATGCACGGCACCTCCACGCTCGAACGAATGAGACAAGTGCCGGGAAACCAAAGCCTACACTGGGCATGGCTCATGCTGCAAATCAACCCCACCATCATCACCCACCGATGGTGACAACCCACTCCTCAACCCACAAATTTATCGAAAAACGAGAAGCCGCGACCCCAATTCGCTGGAGCCGCGGCCAAGTGTTTCTCATGGTATGAGGGCTTATGGAACGAAAATCGCTATCGCTTTACAATGCGCATGTGAGCCTTCGGGTAGCGGAGCACAAGGCACGAGGCCTCGGTCAACACTATCGCGTCAACGTTGCGCTGGCCGCTCGCTTTCAGGTCGAGGCGCTGAGTGCTGAACGGGATGTGGCAGTACTTGGTGATGTACTCCGGATCGATTATGATGCCGTCGTCGGCCATGCCGCACTCGTCAAACACCTCGCTCAGCATCACAAGCAACGTGCCGAACTTGCTGCGAACCTCGGTGAAGTCGATACCCCACTTCGTCACGCTCTGAGCGGCACCCACCACGCGCGTGTAGTCCAGCTTGTTGAGCGACGAGATCAAACCCGAGCCGCCTATCAATATCTTGCGCTTGCTGCCGGCATTGCCCGTGAACGCCTCGCGCATGATGTCAACCAGCTTGTCAGCGTTCAGCGTGTCGTCGTAGCTCATCTCCTTGCCGGCTTGACGCCAGATGCCGCCCGTGGTCAGCACGTGCTCCTTCTTGTTCGGATCCCAGATGCGGCTCTTCACGCCGAACAGGAACGACTTCTCCATGCCCAAACGCATATCGTAGATTGCAGCCTCCTCCTGATCGCTAAGGTTCCACGGTGTCTCCTTGTTCGATAGCTTCTGCAACGTCGACTGCTCCACCTGGAGCTTGAAGATCTGGCAGAAGTTGGTGCTCTTGACGGGCAACGACTCGAACAGCGGCGACATCACATCAAGCTCGCTCGCCGCGCGACCCATGCGTATCAGCTTGGTGTTGGAGTACAACGACGGCACGCAGTTGCTTGCCGTGCCTATCTTCTTGCCGTTCACGGCGCTCACGTGCAGCACGTTGTTGTTGTCGTCGCGGTCCACCACGTACAGCACCAAGTCGCTCGCCGACTCCGTCACGCCGTCGCTCTCATAGCCCTTCACGCCCTGCACCAGAATGGTGTCGCTCACGTCGAATATCAGGTTGTTGTCGGTCACAAGAGCCGCGCGAGGCGCATCGCCCTGAGCCGTAGAGGGCTCCTCGTAGTCCTGCGTGAGCTTTGCCATCGTGGGCTTTGTGTCCACCATGTAATAGTCGGCTATCATGCTCCCGGCGTGCTTCACCGACGCGTGGCGCGAAATCTGGTCCAAAGGTGTCGCCATAGGGCGAATCTTCACTATCTCGCGGTCAATCTCGTTGAGCAGTAGCGTGGGGCTGCCCTCACGTGTCACATCGGTGGTCAGCGGACCGTCCACCACGTGCTTGCCGCCGGCAACTCCGCTAATCAGCGCGAACGCCACCGTCATCGGACTGTTGCTCACTATGCAGCCGCTCACTATCACCGCCAACGCGAGCAACAGCGCCATCGTCAGCAGCAGGACGTACAACTCGCGGTTCTCAATCTCCGCGAAGAAGCGCTTTACGCGCTCTGTCATTCTTTTGAAAATCATAGCAATAAATAAAATAAATTAGTTAATAAAAGTGGTGTGTGTCTTTATCAATCCCAGATGCTGCGGCGTTCGTAGTGGGGCACAAGGCGGGTATCCTCATCGACGCCGACCTCGCCGCGCTCGCCAAGCTCAGCCACGGCCTTCGGAAGGCCGCTCACTAAACTCGAAATCTTCGCGTTCAATCCCTCGCGATAGCCCTCCAGACGCGCGTCGGCCAGTCGCTCAGCCACCACGCGCTCAACAAGCTCGCGCAAACGCGCCTCATCAACTTCTGGCGCGGCCTCGTTCGTCACCTCGGCCAATGCCGTTTGCTCTTGTTCTTTCGCTTTTTCCATAACTTTCATTTTTTGTGTTTTTAAATCTGTTTTATCAATTCTCAACGGCAAAGGTAGCAACGTCTATCCACACTCAACAACCACTTTTTCGTAACCCGATTCTACCCAAAACTGGCGCATTTCTCTATATATTTTGATTATTTGTCTATCTTATTTGCCCGAAAAACGAGTTTATTGTACCTTTGCTTTCGTATTGACGGTTTTATAGCATCTTTTTCAAAAAAATTGTATGACCAAACGAGGAAACATAAATCTCATCAGCATCGTCACCCACGCGCTATGCTGGATCGCTATCATCATAATCCCTATGGTGTTCCTCGCGCCTAACGACGCCTCGTGGACCGCGCAGCACCTCTTCAACAGGTTTATGCGAACCCTCGGCAACCCGTTGGTCTACATTCTCGTCTTCTACATCAACTACCTCTGGCTCATTCCACGTATGCTCTACAGACGCAAGTTCACCGCTTTCTTCTCCATCAATATCGCGGTGGTTGTCATAGGTCTTATACTCATCATCGCTTGGTGGCAAGGGGTCTCAATCCACTTCCACGACGCGCCGAGGCTTCACCACAGCGGACCGCCTCGCTGGCCCATGTACTTCAACACGGTGCTCATACTCGCCCTGATAGTCGGCCTCAGCGTAGCCATTCGCATGGCGCAACGATGGCAGCAACTGGAGCAGGCACGAAAGGAAGCGGAAACGGAACGCGCCAGGGCCGAACTCTCCAACCTGCGAAACCAGCTCAACCCGCACTTCCTGCTCAACACGCTCAACAATATCTACGCCCTCACGGCTTTCGACCCGCCGAAGGCGCAAATAGCCGTGGGCGAACTGAGCAAACTCCTGCGCCACATGCTATACGACAACCGACAGAACTACGTCCCGCTTTACAAGGAAATAGCCTTTATCAAAAATTATATCGAACTGATGAAAATACGGCTCACATCTAACGTAGTGCTCGTTACCGACATCGACGTCGACCCCGACGACTCCACACCCATCGCGCCTCTTATCTTCATCTCGATTATCGAAAACGCCTTCAAACACGGCATCTCGCAGGCAGGCGAAGGATACATCCACATCGCTATCTCTCATAGCAAAAACAAGATCATCTGCGCCACTCACAATAGCAACCACCCCAAGCGCTCCAACGACAAGAGCGGCAGCGGAATAGGACTCGAGCAGGTGTCGCGGCGGCTCGAACTAATGTACCCCGACCGATACGACTGGAAACGAGGGGTCAACACCGAAAAAAACGAATATTTCTCCATCATAACTCTCAACGACAATGATTCTCAAGTGCGCGATAATTGACGACGAACCGCTGGCGGTCGAACTTCTCGCCTCATACGTCGCTAAAATCCCTTTCATGCAACTCGAAGGGAAATACCACAATGCAGTCGACGCAATGAATGGCATCAACGACCGGCCCGTCGACCTCGTGTTCCTCGACATCCAAATGCCGGAACTCAATGGCATGGAGCTCTCGAAACTCCTGCCGGAGTCCACTCGCGTGGTCTTCACCACGGCTTTCGAACAGTACGCACTCGACAGCTACCGCCTCGGAGCGCTCGACTACCTCATGAAGCCGATTTCTTACACTGACTTCCTCGAGGCCTGCAACAAGGCTCTACAATGGTTCACTCTGCTCAACGACGCAAAAAACCGACCGGCAAACGAGCCCACAAGCATATTCGTCAAAAGTGAATACAAACTACTACAAATCGACCTCGACGACATTAACTACATCGAGGGACTGAAAGACTACGTCAAAATATACACCATCTCACGGCAGCGTCCTGTGCTTTCGCTCATGAACATGAAAGCGATGGAACAGATGCTGCCCACTTCGCGATTTATTCGGGTTCACCGCTCCTACATAGTGGCAAAAAACAAAATACGCGAGGTGGAGCGTAACCGCATCGTCTTCGGTAACACCTACATACCCATCGGCGACAGCTACAAACAAGCTTTCCAGGACTTCATCGCCGGCGCCTGACACCACCCTCCACGCGCACAAGCGCCCGAAATATCACCCGCAATCCGACCCATACCCCTCGATAAAAAACGGGGATAGGGAATAACTTACGCTATTCCCTATCGTAAAAATTTACTAAACCCAAAAAATACACGTGCTCTTACATGGTCAAACAACAAATGTTATAAAATAAACAAGCCTAAAACAAATTTCTTAATGATGTTGCAAAATTACACCCTTGCTTTTATAGCCGCAAACTTTTTTCAACAAACAGCCGCTTTTCATTTACAAACACCGCTTATATAACGACTTTTTATCAAAAAATACAGACAAATTATCAAAAATAAGACAAAATTCGCTGTGTGATTTTACGACCGCTGTACGACAGCGCCACCGCCGCCTTATTACGCAGGCGCATGTGGCCGTCGCTTAGGCACTCGCCGCGCAATCTGACGATATGACGCCAGCTGCGCTCCACAAGAGCATCGTAACGAGAGTCGCCGCGAGGCACAAGACGAAGCATGTTGAACGACGCGCTCAGCAGTCGAGCGCGTACCGGGCGCAACAGATACCGATGACGCTCATCGCCGCTCGACAGACGCTCAAAGCGCTCCAGCACATCCAGCACATCGGAGCGTTGAGGCACAAACGTAGTGGTGATGCTGCCGGAGCGATGGCGGTAGTAGTACAGCACCTCGTCGCACGTCGCTATCCTATCGCAGCGCTCCATCAGCTCGATGATAATCGCCAGATCCTCGTAGATCTTACCCGCCGGAAAGCGCAACGGCGACGCGCCCGCGTTGAACAGCGACGCCTTGAACAGCCGGCCGCATGGCGAATGGTTGAAACCGCGCTCCTCCTGATAGAGCATCGCCACCAGAGCCTCCTCGGGTGTCTTCGCCTCGTGACTATGGGGCTGCAACGAGCGCACGCAGTCGCAGTCGCGCTCGTCCTCAAACACGCTCATACGCCCTATCGACGCCTCGGCGCCGGTCTCGCGTAGCGCTGTCAGCAGGTGCCACACCATATCGCGGTGCACAACATCGTCACTGTCGACAAAGGTAATCAACTCGCCCGCGGCGATGTCGAGCGCAGCGTTGCGGGCGTCGCTCGGACCGCTGTTGCTCTTGTGAAGCACCTTGATGCGGGCGTCGCGCGAGCGCCACTCATCGGCAAGCTCGCCGCTGCCGTCGCTGCTGCCGTCGTCCACCAGAATTATCTCCAGCTTCCGATAGCTCTGGCTCACTATTGCCTCCAGGCAACGACCCAGATACGCACGCACGTTGTACAACGGCACTATCACCGTCACCAGCGGCTCGCTCACTGCTTTACCTTCCATTCAAAGCCGTCTTTGGTGTCTTTTACATCGAAGCCGGCCTCGGCCAGGCGGTTACGGATCAAGTCGCTTGTCGCCCAGTCTTTTGCGGCCTTGGCATTGGCGCGGACTTCCAGCAGCAGGTCCACGGCCTTCTTGTAAGGCTCGAGGTTGACGTCGCCGCCGCCAGCGCTGTCGTCACGTACGCCCAGCACGTCGAACAGATACGTCTCGAACGTTCGCTTAAGCGTCTCCACCTGCTCCGCGCTCAGCGAGATAGCGCCGTCGTTGGCTTGGTTGATCACGCGGCAGGCGTCAAACAGGGTCGCTATCACCTGCGGGGTGTTCAAGTCGTCGTTCATCGCCTCGCGGCATTTCGTAGCGTAGTCCTCAAGCTCGACGCTCGATGCCGCCGACGGGGTCAGCTCCTGCAATCGGTGCCAGCCGTCGAGCATTCGCTCAAGCGCCTTCTGAGCCGCAAGCAACGCGTCGTTCGAGAAGTCGAGCGTGCCGCGATAGTGCGCCTGCAAGATGAAGAAACGGATGGTCATCGGCGTAAACGCCTGACTCAGCAACTCATGCTCGCCCGTGAAGAACTGCTCGAGTGTGATGAAGTTGCCCAGCGACTTACCCATCTTCTGACCGTTGATCGTGATCATATTGTTGTGCATCCAGTAGCGCACGGGCTCATCGCCCTGGCTCGCCACGGCTTGCGCGATCTCACACTCGTGGTGGGGGAACACCAAGTCCATGCCGCCGCCGTGGATGTCGAAATGCGAGCCCAAATATTTCCTTCCCATCGCTGTGCACTCGCAGTGCCAGCCGGGGAAACCGTCGCTCCACGGCGACGGCCAGCGCATGATATGCTCCGGCAACGCTTTCTTCCACAGCGCGAAGTCGCTCTGGTGACGCTTCTCGCCCACACCGTCCAGCTCGCGGCTCGCGTCTTTCACGTCGTCGAGGTTGCGGCCCGACAGCACGCCGTAGCGGTATCGCTTGTTATACTCATGCGTGTCGAAGTACACGCTGCCGTTGCTCTCGTACGCCAAGCCGGACGCCAATATCTCTTTCACGAGCTCTTCCTGCTCGATTATATGGCCCGTAGCGTGAGGCTCGATGCTCGGAGGCAACACGTTCAGCGCCTGCATCGCCGCGTGGTAGCGGTTAGTGTAGTACTGCGCCACTTCCATCGGCTCGAGCTGCTCCAGCCGAGCCTTCTTCGCTATCTTGTCCTCTCCTTCGTCGGCGTCGTGCTCAAGGTGTCCAACGTCGGTGATATTTCGAACGTAGCGCACCTTATAGCCCAACTCTTTCAGGTAACGGAACAGCACATCGAACGTGATCGCCGGACGGGTATGACCCAAATGCGGATCGCCGTACACCGTAGGGCCGCACACGTACATTCCCACCACGCCGTTCTCGTTCAGAGGCACGAACAGCTCTTTCTTACGGTTTCTTGTGTTATAGATTAGCAACTGATGTTTCATCGCTTTTCTCTAATGGTTCTTATGCCTGACCTTTGGGCAACGGAAAGTCCATGATACCGTCGTTCTGTGCGTTCTTGGCCTTGCGCTGGATTATCTCGCCGAATGTGCGCTCGTAGTTGCTGATGTTCTGCTGCAACGCGAACAGCAACTGCTTAGCGTTCTCCGGGGTCATGATGATGCGCGACTGCACGCGGGCCTTGGGCGTGTTGGGAGCCATTAGTATCATGTCCAAGAAGAAATCATTAGGGCCATGGCTGATTACAGCCAAATTCGCGTACTTGCCCTGCATCTCCTCGTTAGGAACTTCAATCTCTAATTGTTTCTTATTGTTTTCTGCCATTTCTGATAAAATTATATATTAAAATTTCAAATAATTCGTCTATCAAATGTCCGAATGTCCGAAAAATCTCTAATTCGTTGTTGCAATGTCGTTGGGTTTATCACGCCCGCTAAATTTTTAATTTATAATTCACAACTGCCCGGTCTCAACCTTTATGCATATCCGCTCTATCATAGCGTCTTCCTTGTTCTTGTCGGGCTTATAACCGTTCTTCATGTTCACCCCGAAGAAACGCCCGAACGTATGCCAAAAGCCGGCCCTGAACGTTCCCATGAAAGCCTTCACTATGTTATAGCTGTTCTGGTCCGTCTCGCGATTTATCAGCTTAATCAGCATCTTGCCCTGCGACTTGGTCATCTTCTTCATCTCGGGCTTATACTGCGCGAACACCTCCTTCTCAAACCTGTGTAGATACTGCTCGCGCTCCTTATGTGTCGGAAACGTCTGGATATACTCGTATGTCTCCTGAAGCGTCATATTGATCAGTTTCGCGTAAGGCAACGTGCGCTTCACGTCACGCACTGTCTTCCAATAGAACTGCTCCTCCTTCTTGTTGCGGAAACGCTCCGGCGGATACACTATCACGTCGTTAAGCACCAAACGCAGACAGCTGTCGCCGGCCTCGTTCACAAAGTACTCCTTGTGGTGATACACCTTGCGAAGCACACTCGGCAGCTCGGCCACCTCGTTCTCGCCATGTGCCGGCGTTGCCACCGCCACCATAGCGATTACCGCGAACATATATATCAACTCTCGTCTCATCTACGTCCTATTTTTTATAATTCCTAAATCCTTCTCTCACATCTTACATCTCACATCTTACATCTTACATCAAAGTTACATCCTGAACATATAATTCGCCGTCAACCCGATGTTGCAGCCCTTCACGCTCGGATCGCACTTCGTGAAATTCGACCCCGATACCCACGCCGTAAAACGCAACCATGAGCTCTTACTGCTCACATCGCCAAGCGTAGTGTGTGTACTCAACTTCAAATCCACATCCACACTCGCAATCCAACTCCACGACGTCAACGTCCTGCGCTCCGCATTCAATATGTGACGTGTGTACACTTCGCTGTCGGCCTTGCTCCACGAGTAGTTCTCAACATCCCAACGGTAGCTGTTGTAATGCACACCGGCGTTGGGCGTAATCTCCAACTTCTCGTTTCGCCACACAGTGTAACCCAACTGAAAGTTACCCAGCAGGTGGGTCGCGCTCGCGTTGCTGTTGCCTTGCTTCGGGAAACGGTTGCCGTCCAGGCCTATGCTGTCGGGAACATTGAAGATGTTCTTGTTGCGCAACGATGGCTGACTGTATGCCACTTCCAGCTTGCCGCGCAAACGCTTGTAGCCCGCCGTTACGCCCACCTGAAACATCATCGCGCCGCCGAAGTTGTCGTGCAATTTACCAAGAGGCGACTGGTACCCCAAACCGCCGTACACGCTCACGTCCCATGGCTTCTCCAATGCCAACATCGCGGGATATTCGTACACCACTGTGCCCTGGCTCTTGCCCGATAGCCACACCATCGCCACCAGCATCAGCACTATTATCGTCCGTATCGATTTCATCTTTCTTAGTTTTTACGCGTCTTTTTCTTTAACGTGTCTTTAACCTGCAAATGTACATATTTTTTCCGATTTCTTACCTCTCTTTCGACCGTTTTTAACGCAAAATGGTAAAAAATATGGTAATTTTGCAATTTTTTTGGCAAAAAATTTGCATTTCACCAAAATTTACCCTACCTTTGCACCGAGGTTTTTGGACAAAATAATTAATTTTATTTTCTGGTGTTCGTTTAACTTTTAATTTACACACACTATGAATTCTCGAAAATTTTACTACAACACCGAGCTGCGAAAACGAAGAAACCGACAGCTCGTCGACATGTACCGCGAGGCGCTAAGCATCATGAGGGCACGTGGGGTCACCAACCCGCACACTAAAGCGCTACGTTGGGTGGTCTACAATGGCTCGCCGGCTTATCACGTAAGCTACGAACGAGCTTACGCCGCGCTCACTATGATGGATATGGGACAGCTGCCGTGCCGCGAGGGTAAACCGGCGCTCGAAATGTGGCGAGAGATTTGGGCGAAGGTCAAAGCCATGCAACAGGGCATCGGGGTCTCACGAGCCGCGGCGCTCGACTATGTGCTGCGAAACTGCCGGGCCTCGCGGTTCTTCATCTCAATGCGCAACGCGCGCGACATCGTGCGGAGCGCAAAGTCTAATGTCGTTAACTTTGATTTTTCCGCTCTATGAAAATGTTTAATCTCACTCTTAAAATCAATCTCGACAACGTTCTCAACGCAATCCTTGCCGAGAGCGCGTGGAAGGCGGCTCACCAAGCCGACACTTACTGCCTCACGCGCGACAACAGTGCCATGCTCGAGCGACACATAGCTCACGCCTTCACAGCCTTCTGCGCACACGCCGCGGCCTATGTCACCGCCCGCAACTACAATCCTAACATCGACGACGACAACATCTCCGTCTCGCTCGCATTCTTCAACCCGCCAGCCGAGGCCACAGCCGACTCGCTCAAGGAACTGCTCGAGCAATTGCTCGCCTCGTGGGCGCTCAGCGCTTTCTACGGTATACGCGACGAGCGCGGCCACGAGAGCATTTATCATCTCGCTTGGCGACGCGCTCGCGCTGGTATCATGGCTGCGCTCGCTAAAGACTGTCGATCCAACGCTTTAGCAGCTCTTTGCCCTCGTCCTTGAGCTTGTTGGTCATTGTGTCGACGAAGCTGTCCAACACTCCGCCGCCCGCCTCGACGGGAACACTGTCAACGGCCGCTCCTTCTCCACTCGCAAGTGCCTCTCCGGCGTTCTCTTCAGGCGCCGAAGGGGCTATTTGGGGTTGCTCCTGCATTTCACCCTTGGTGATGCCTATCCACTCGTTCACGGCCTGATCAATATGCTCTTTGTTAAACGTGAACACGTGCCCCATAATGCCTATCGACGCGCGATAGCGGTTCGAGCCCACCTCAATATAGCCCACGCTCCACAGGAAGTAGTCGTCCACATCGAGCATGTTGTCCACCACCATATCGGTGCTCACGCCGCCCACCATGCGGAACAGCGAGCCCAACATACCGTCGGCGCCCCACTGGTCGAGCTTATCGCCCATCCACTCCTTGGTAACGCCGGCTATCGCTCGCTGATGGTCGGCGCGAGTCGGGCACGTAACAGCCAGCGCTATCACCAATATCGTCGCAATCAAAGCGGCTATCAACCACCCCACATAGCTCCGGCGATGCTTAGCCGTACCACCCTCCGACCACTGTCCCACTTGAGACGACTGTCCCGCATCAGACCCCTGAGAACTCCGAGAACTCTCAGCACTCTGAGAACTCTGAGAGTAGTGTCCCACCGTCCCGCTGTACTGCGGCGGAACAGCTCCGCTAACGGGATTAGTGCCCGCGCCAACAATCCCGGCCAACTCGGGCAACGCCCCGGCCACGGTCCAATCGGGCAGCCCTTCGTTCCACACAGGGGTCTCACGGGTCAATCCCATCTGAGCAAGCTCACTGATCGTCAACGGACCGAGCTGCTCCTCGCCGATAATAACAAAGTAGTACTTCATCAGTCCAATCTAATTAATGAGTTAGTAAACCAGTAATTAATGAATGTATAAACTAAAAATCCAAAAAAATCATCATTTAGACCCCCAACCCCCAAAAAAGTTTAAAACCACCGTCCCACCCGCCGCCTGTAGGGGCGACGCATGCGTCGCCCGCGTGTCACAACACACTGAAAACCATAGTCAAACGTCGGACAAGCCCTGCCGCGTGTACTGTCCCACCCCGCGCTGACGCAGTCAGCCCACTACGGAGAACCCACGGTCGCGACCGTGGGTAGCCGCCACCTCATCACTGCAGCCGAAGGATGCACTCTATACCACCCACCCACTGTCCCACCCCGCCAATGCCGGCCGGAGGCCGGACCCTTTTAATAACCCCACCCTAAGGAGCGACAGCGACGCAGGGTGGGGCACACAACCTCTCAAAGAAAGTCGCCCGACGGGCGACCCCCATTTGTCCCACCAAAAATTAATTTGTTCAATTTGTCTAATTTATAAAATTTGTACTTTTAAACCCAAAAAGAAATTCGTGAAAATTTGTGTAATTCGTTTCAAAAAAATCACCCGCAACACATTCATATTCGTATATAAATTCACCATATTCGTCGACAAAACACGCCTTTTTAACCGTAAACCCTACTATTTCAGGCACTTGTAACCCACCAGCAGTATCTGTTAAATTATGCAAAATTTAACAGCTTTTAACTAATGGGGGGGGGTAATTTTCCCAAACACTATTTATACCTTTGGCCGCTGTTTTGCCCCTATTTCAACAGCGTCCTCATGCGAGTGACGACCTCTCTCCCACCACAATTAGGAGGCGATATTTTTACCGAATAACCAATCTTTACAACATTATTATTTAAGACCAATTTTTTTTGACAAACTGATGAAAAAGCTGCTATTCTCTGCAATCCTGATGATCCTTGCAGCATCAGGACTCAACGCCGCACTGGCGCAGAAACCGGTGTGGCAACAAACCGACCCGAATGCCGACTACTACCTCGACAACCGTCGAGCTCTCACAGGCCGGCACTGCATGGTAAACAAACTCGTGAACGCCGTCGGCGTAGCAACGTGGATTAAAGACCTCAACAACCTCGTGGACGAGGACCTCAACAACTACGCCACGTTCCCCAAAATCGTCGACGCCACTGTCGGCGTTAACCCCATCACGGCTATTCGCGACACCGAAAACTACTACGCCGCCGGCACCACCGCCGGTTTCACGCTCGTGGCCGGTAGCAACTCGAGTCTGCTCGGACTCGACATCGTCAAGGCCTTCGCCATTTCATTCTATAAGGATGGTGAACTGATTTCTACCGTGCCCGTCCAAGCGGGGCAAACCGTTGGCGGTGTCGGACTCTCGCTTATCACTATCCCGGGCTCGACCGATGTCAATCTCGACTTTAGCGCAACCGCGCCCGCCGACTTCGACGAAATCGCCCTCATGCCCTCAGGAGGTGTAGACCTAACCGCTATCACCGACACTAAAATCAAATACGCTTTCGTCGGCGACTACACCACCAACACCATCACCGCCACATCAATGCAGCAGTATGCCGCGTCGCATGGCCGCCTGCCGTTCTCACTCGACCAAGGCAAGCGCCAGCGCGAGGGCAAGGAAGGCCTCGACCTGGCTACCGAAACCGGCTACTGGGCAGGTAGTGACTTGATTAACGACGACCTCACCGACGGCGTGGCATGGGGTGTGCTATCGATAGGCACCGCCCTTGATGTTCGCATTGGCGCGGCACCCAACCGTCAAGACCCCGACCAGTCGATGCCGTTCAAGAAAGGCTCGACAGTGGGCTTCATGTACGGCAACGGCAGCATCCTGAAACTGCCCGTAGGCAAGAGCGTTGTCATCGAACTGTATAAGGGTGAATGGGTTGAGAAAGAAGGCGGAACATGGCCCAACAAGTACACCTACTACGAGTATCAGCAGACCAAGGTGCAGAGCGAGACGGTAAACGCCAACGTGCTCAGCCTAAGCCTCATCAGCGGAGGCAGCCAGCAGGCCACCATCACCGCCAAAGAGGACTTCTCTCACGCTCGCATCACCTTCCCGACAGGGCTCACCATCGATGTCGGTGGCACTAAGGTCTACTACGGATTCGTAAGCGACCCCGCCGAGGCCGTTCACCATTGCGACCTCAAGCTCACCGCCAACACCGAAATCTGCGACTCCGAGACGTCTTATCAGCTCACCTCCGAAGGCGGACAGCCTGTCGCTTGGAGCATAACTTCACAGCCGGGTAGCGCCGTAATCAGCGAGCAAGGTCTGCTCACAGGAATGAACGTGCCGGGCGACTATGTCGTACGGGCCACCGCACAGGACGGTTGCTACGACGAGACCACTATCACTCGCGGGCTCACTCCGGTCGAGACCATCTGTGACGTGCCCGCAGTCAACCGCGACCCGGAGAACCCCGATTATGTTCTCTCCGACAAAGTCAACGTCAACGGCTCACTCATCTCTATCGACGGCGAGCTCCAATACCCCGAGAACGTGCTCAGCAAAACTCTCGAGGACTATGCCACAGTGCGCAACGCGCTCGCTCTCGACGTGGTGGAGAACCGAGCTCTCGTCGGCATCAAGAAGGCCGACGGCTCTAACTTTAGCGACGGAAATAAGCACCGCATCGGATTCGTCGTCGAAATGCGCTCCTCAGGACTCACTCTCGAAGCTCTCGAGCTATTCCACATCGCCACCTACAAGAACGGGGTCGAGACATACAACAGCGTAACGGCCGAGAACAACGCTGTGAAACTCAAACTCATCGGCAGCAGCAAGGTGCAGAAAATGAACCTCGCTATCAATGTGCCCGCCGACGTTGAGTTCGACGAATTCGTGCTCCTCAAAACGGGTGTGCTAAAACTCGACATCGACCGAATGAATATATTCTACGCCTTCGACGAGGTTATACCCGCCGACCAGGAGCAAAGCCCATGCAACGACCCCATGGGATGCGACGCCACTCTCGTTTCGCCCAACACTGGAGCTACGCTCAACAATTCCGAGCTGCAAATGGCAGGCGCTATCAACGTGGCTAACGTTGTCAACAACCTCAGCTTCCTTGTCGACGACGACGTAAACACAGGTGTTTCTATCACCAACACCGTCTCGCTCGGAACCGGCACCGTGCTCGCCGTCGACCTCGGACACGTCTACGACGCTCACCACCAGGTGGGTATCATCGTCGACAACAAAACATACCTCGCAGGCATCAAGGCGGGTTCGTGGCTCACTATCAAGACTTACCTCAACGGCGTTGCGACGGGCGACGAACAGAGCGACTGGAGTGTGCTCGGTGTCAACGCTATCGGTTACGGCGACAAGAGCTTCCTCTTCATGAACCCCACCAAGCCCTACGACGAGATTCGTATCACCATCGCAGGCATCGCAAGCGTGCTTAACGTCGACCAGAAGTACTATGGCATATTCGTCCGTAGCGACTACGACCGCGACGGTATACCCGACTGCCGCGACAACGACTCTTGCGCCGACGAGTACACGCTCGACGAGGAGGCTACCTCACTCAACAAGGGACGTGACTACCCTAACGGCAACCTCGCGCTGCATCGTAGCTTCAACATCGGCGACTGGAACTGCCTCGTGCTGCCGGTCAACCTCACTTGGCTGCAGCTGCGCAACGCCTTCGGCAACGATGTTAAGGTCTCAACTCCTACCCAACTCATCGAGGGTAGCAGCAAAAACGTGCTTTCCTACAACGTAATCACTACCGACGATGGCTCCGACGTGATCACTGCAGGCGACTACTTCCTCATCAAACCCTTCCGCGAGCCCGACGTGCCGGCAGGACAAATCTACGAGGCACTCGACGGTACGGAACTCAACGGACCGGTTTACTTCATACCGGGCGTGACTTACCTCCAAGAGACTGCCGAGGCTCCGGTGCCCGAACGACAAATAAAGAGCAGCCGCGCGGCGGCGCCATCATTGCTCAAGGACGCTTCTGGAAAGGCTGACGTCAACGAACACATGGTAGTCCTACACGGCTCTAACGTCATGCTCGACGGTAACGTCAACAACAACGTGCCCGCTGGCAACTATATGTTCAACAACGACGGCGAACTCTGGGCTATCGCCAACGACGACCTCATGCTCGGATTCCGATATTACATCGAAAACCGCACCGACAAACTTCTCACCTACGACGGCGATGGAGACGGTACGGTTACAGCTATCGACATCGTCAACGCTTACGATAGCATCGTCAACCGCGGTACCTACACCCTCGACGGACGTTTCCTCGGCAACGACGTCGACAAGGCAACTCTGCCCGCAGGCATCTACATCATCAACGGACACAAAGTTGTCGTGAGATAACTCACCAAGACCCTTTTATAAATTAGTAGCAGCCGGCCGACGCCTCCCACACAGGGACGTCGGCCGTCTATTTTCCACATACGAAAATACCCTTGCCATCCCCCCACCCCACCCCCTACCTTTGCCCCAAGTTTAATTAAAAATTATAACTGAAAAAATACCAATGCACCCACTGTCCCACCCTTTTCGATGTAAGATGGAAAATGTAAGATGTAAGATGTGTCAACCACTGTCCCACCCGCCAAAAACTGCAAAGCAGTTTACACTATGCTTAACCCCGAAAACACAGTTTTCTGGGGGAGGGACACACCCTGCCGCGTATAGTGTCCCACCCATCAATTTATACCCCGAAAGGGGTTAACAGTACATAGGCCGGTGGTAAGCGCGAAGCGCGAAACCCCGGTGCCAACGTGGACACCGCCCATCCCATCGCATGCCGAAGGTATGCGAGTAAAAAATGTGCACCCACTGTCCCACCCCGTCAACGCCGGCCGAAGGCCGGACCCTTTTAATAACCCCACCCTAAGGAGCGACAGCGACGCAGGGTGGGGCTGGCGACAGCGATAGAAACTGTCGCCCGACGGGCGACCCCCATTTGTCCCACCCACTGTCCCACCAAAAAAAATAAAAGTTGTTTATTAGCTATTCTTTATACCGCCCGCTAAACGAGAAAAAAACTTTTTCCGCCTCCTATATGCCCGGTATCAAAATTATTCACTACCTTTGCGCCTGAAAAGGCAATATTTCTAACCATTAACGAACATAACTTTTACACTGCAATGATAGACGAACTCAAGATTTACTGCAAAAATACCGAAGAGTATCTGAGCGTCGACGGTGGCGACACGCTGCTCGACGTCTACAACAGTATCAAGGCCCGCGTAGGCATCACGCCGCTCTGCGCGCTCGTCAACAACAAGGCCGAAGACCTGCGCTTCCAGCTCTTCCGACCCAAAATGGTCGAGTTTATCGACATCAACAGCCCTATAGGCTACGGCGCTTACCTGCGCTCGCTGTGCATGATCCTCTACAAGGCAATCGTCGACCTGCATCCGGGCCACCGACTTCGCATTGAGCATTCTATCGCCGGAGGATACTACTGCCGTATCAAGCATGAGCACAACGTGCTCACACCGGAGATAATCGACACGCTCAAAACGCGTATGCGAGAGATTGTAGAGATGGACATCCCCTTCAAGCAGCACGAACGCCTCACAGCCGACGTAATCGAGATGTTCCGCAGTCAGGGACAGAACGACAAGGTGCGACTACTCGAAACATACAGCGAACTCTACACCACATACTATCGACTCGACAACGTCATCGACAGCTTCTACGGCCCTCTCGTGCCGCGCACGGGTATTATCGACATCTTCGACCTCGTGCCTTACCACGATGGTATGCTACTGCTCGGTCCCGACAGGCATAACCCCTCGCAAGTGGCCAAGCAGGTCAACATGGAGAAGATGTTCGAGGCCTTCACACGATACACGCATTTCAACGACATCATCGGACTCGACGACGTCGGAACTCTCAACAACGCAATTCGTTCGCAAGACGCGTCACTGCTCATAGCCGTCGCCGAAGCTCTGCACGAGAAGGCTTACGCCTCAATCGCCGACGACATCACACGACGTTACCGCGAGGGAGGCGCGAGAGTAGTTCTTATCGCGGGTCCTTCCTCGAGCGGCAAAACAACCTCGAGCATGCGACTGGCAATACACCTGATCACCAACTACATCATCCCCAAAATAATCTCGCTCGACAACTACTTCGTCAACCGCGAGAACAACCCGCGCGACGAGAACGGGGAATACGACTACGAGTCGCTCTACGCTCTCGACCTCGAGCAGCTCAACAAGGACCTACAGGCCCTCATCGCCGGCGAAGAGGTAAAGATGCCTACCTACAACTTTGAAACCGGACAACGTGAGTACCGAGGCGACACGCTCAAGCTCGAGGAAAACAACATCCTGCTCATGGAGGGTATTCACGGGCTTAACCCCGAACTCACTCCCCTCATCCCCGAGGAACAGAAGTACCGAGTTTACGTCTCAGCGCTCACCACCCTCAGCATCGACGACCACAACTGGGTGCCGACAAGCGACAACCGACTGCTGCGACGCATAATCCGCGACGTCAAGGGACGGGGCGTCAATGCCCGACAGACCATCGCCCGATGGCCAAGCGTGCGGCGAGGCGAGGAGAAATGGATCTTCCCCTTCCAAGAGAACGCCGACGCCACTTTCAACTCATCGCTGTTCTTCGAACTCGCCGTAATCAAGGAGCAAGCCGAGCAAGTGCTTAAGCAGGTGCCGCAAAATGTGCCGGAGTATGCCGAGGCAAGCCGACTCTTGCGCTTCCTGCGATACTTCGACTCGCTCGACGAAAAAGACATCCCCAGCACAAGCCTTCTGCGAGAATTCCTCGGCGGAAGCAGCTTCCAATACTAATAACGGGCAATGAATAACGAGCAACAAACAACTGTAGGGGCGACGCATGCGTCGCCCGCGTGCCGCAAACAACTGAAAACCAACAACAATTGTAGGGACGCGCCATGGCGCGTGTTGCGCACGACATTGATTACCGGTTGCGTACGCCACCCCTCCATTTTCGCGTTAAAAAATAATTGTTTAAATTGTTAATTTGTTGTTTTATAACGCCCACAAAACAAGTAACAAGTAACGAGTAACATAAAATGTATTTTATTGAAGTTAACGACGTTGTTAAGCAATATAGCGGACACCGGGCGCTCGACCACGTGAGCCTACGGGTGCCAGAAGGTAGCATCTACGGACTGCTCGGTCCCAACGGAGCCGGCAAAACATCGCTGCTGCGCATCATCAACATGATTACAGCACCCGACCAAGGCGAAGTGCTCATAGAAGGACGACCGCAGACGCGCGACGACGTAGCGAGAATAGGCTATCTGCCCGAGGAACGCGGCCTCTACAAGAAGATGCGAGTGGGCGAACATATCGTATATCTCGCGCGACTCAAAGGCATGAGCCGAGCCGACGCCAACGACGCTATGCTATGGTGGCTCAACCACCTCGGGCTCGCCGACTGGCGCAAGCGAAAAGTGGAAGAACTATCAAAGGGTATGCAGCAGAAGGTGCAGTTTATAGCCACTGTGCTGCATCGACCGCGACTGCTCATCTTCGACGAACCTTTCTCGGGATTCGACCCCGTCAACGCCGACCAACTAAAGCAGGAAATTCTACGACTGCGCGACGACGGAGCGACAATCCTCTTCTCAACTCACAACATGGAGAGCGTCGAGCAGATTTGCGAAGGCTTCTCGCTCATCAACAAGGCGAAAGTAGTACTCGAAGGAAGCGTCGACGAGGTCAAACAGCGATACAAGAAACACCTCTACTCAATTCAACTGGGCGACGGAGCCACACTACAACCCGACGACGCACTCTACACCATTGAGGCCGTCGACCGACACGCCACCACCATCCGCCTCACCCAAGGCGTCCAATTCCGCGACGTGCTCGCTGCACTCAACTCACGCTACCGCCTTACCGGCTTCCAAGAACTCCTCCCCTCAATGCACGACATCTTCGTCGAAACCGTCGCCCAACCCACCGAACCAATCGCAGAGGCAACACAACCACCTGACAACCAATAATGAACGCAAGGGCGACGCAAGCGTCGCCCGCGTGCCGAAAACCGCTGAGCCCCATCCCTCCACACTAAAAGACTGAGGTCAGCTCTAATCGCTTACCGCTTCTTCTTACCGAACAAATCGGAATGTGTGCCTGTCCGTGAGAGCGAGATAATCTTTATTTCAGTATCCTTGACGTAAATTAGTAGCCAGTCGGGCGTAATGTGACATTCCCTATAGCCCTCGTAGTCGCCACGCAAACGATGATCACGGGTCTTTTCCGGAAGTGGTATATCGTCAATTAACTTCGCGATAATTTCGTTGAGTAGACTTTCATCCATACCGCGCTTGCGAGCTATCTTTAAATCACGCAGATAGCGCTTTGTGAGTTTCAACCCGAATTTTGCCATCGTAAATTATAAATTGCTTACAAGCTTCAGGTATTCGTCCATAGAGCCAACCTCAATCAAATCTTTGCCATTACGGGCGTCTTCGATTACTTTCATGGTGGCTTCGTTCAGGCTCTCGCCGGTCTCAGGGTCGTAGAGACGAGGCTTTGACGCACGTTTGCGCTCTACCTTCCATCCCATCTTCTTTGCAAGAGTCTTGAAGAGGCTCACGTCATCCTTGGGCACGGAAAGAGTGAACGTGTCCAGACCTACTGTTGGTGTTGGTGTTGCTATTCCTATCATATCTGTCGAAATTTTGAAATCCGCCGCAAATATACAACTTTTTTCACAATCTGCCTGCGATTTGGCGTAAAAAGTGCTCATTATGAAAACTAATGCCACTCCGGCCGGCAGCTGCCGGCGGAGTGGCATTTGATGATGGGTCTAAAGACTGTGACCGAAGCGGGCTAATAGATTAGCCGTTGTGCTTCTTCATAATCTTAATCAGGTCGATCACCTTGTGGCTGTAACCAATCTCGTTGTCGTACCACGAAACGACCTTAACAAACTTGTCGGTCAGGTAAACACCTGCGTCGGCGTCGAAGATCGAAGTGCGCGGGTCGCCCAGGAAGTCGCTGCTTACCACCTTGTCCTCGGTGTAGCCAAGGATGCCCTTCAGCTCGCCCTCAGCGGCAGCCTTCATGGCGTTGCAGATATCCTCCTTGGTGGCGGGGTTCTTCAGGTTAACAGTCAGGTCAACAACCGATACGTCCAGAGTGGGAACGCGCATCGAGATGCCGGTGAGCTTGCCGTTCAGTTCGGGAATAACCTTACCTACGGCCTTGGCGGCGCCGGTAGAGCTGGGGATGATGTTGCCGCTGGCGGCACGGCCACCACGCCAGTCCTTAAGCGACGGACCGTCAACCGTGCGCTGGGTAGCGGTAGTAGAGTGTACAGTGGTCATCAGACCATTCTCGATACCGAATGCGTCGTTCAGAACCTTAGCGATAGGAGCAAGGCAGTTGGTGGTGCAAGAGGCGTTCGATACAATCTGCTGGCCGGCATACTTGTCGGTGTTAACGCCGCATACGAACATGTCGGCTTGACGGCCGTCGTCACCCTTCTTCGAGGGAGCCGACAAGACTACGTACTTAGCACCGGCTTGCAAGTGCTTCTCGGCACGATCCATTGTCAGATAGAAACCGGTAGACTCAACGATGTACTCGGCACCAATCTCGTCCCACTTCAGGTCGGCCGCATCCTTCTCGGCGGTAACGCGAATCTCGTTGCCGTTAACAACAAGCTTGTCGCCCTTAACCTCGATAGTGCCATCAAACTGGCCGTGCATCGTGTCGTACTTCAGCATGTATGCCATATAGTCGACGGGAAGCAAGTCGTTGATACCTACTACAACTACGTCATTTACGTTAGCCTCCTCAAGAGATGCGCGGAATACGAAACGGCCGATACGTCCGAAACCGTTAATACCGATTTTAATTTTACCCATAATTGTGATTAAAATGAAATAATTTGTAAAAAATGTGGTTATTTAAATTTTATTTACTACTTTTGCGACTACGTTAGGCACAAAAACCCAACGTTAGCGACCGCAAAAATACTACATTTTTTTTATTTGCAACTTAAAAATATGGAAATTTTTCCTCAATTAAGAATGTTTAATATTTCAAGCGGCGCAAAACACAACTTTTGTAACTCATTTAATTATTAATTTAATAACTAACAAACTATGGGATTTATCAAAGAATTTAAGGAGTTTGCCATGAAGGGCAACGTGATGGACATGGCGGTCGGCGTTATCATCGGAGGCGCCTTCGGCAAAATCGTAACCTCACTCGTCGACGACGTGCTCATGCCCGCCATCGGCATGCTCACCGGCAACGTCGACTTCACCAAGCTCGCGCTGAAAATCGGCGATGGCGACAACGCCGCTGTGCTTCAATACGGCAACTTCATCCAGAACATTGTCGACTTCCTAATCGTCGCATTCTGTATCTTCCTCATGCTCAAGGGTATCAACAAGCTCACCAAGAAGAAAGAAGAAGAACCCGCGCCCGAACCCGAACCAAGCGCCGAGGAGAAACTGCTCACCGAAATACGCGACCTCCTCAAAAAAGACTAACCCCACCAAAGCCACGCAACATGCAGCATGAAAGATGTAAAATGTTGCAAATCAAAAACCAATGGCGGCACCGCGCAACCAACTCGCGCGACGCCGCCATCTCTTCCTCTCTATAGTTTACTACATCAACGTGAGTATATTCTTATATAACTCGCTGACGTCGCCAGCATTGATCGCGCCATCATCGTTTACATCATATATGGCTTCATCATTGCTGTTTAGAATTTTAACTTTTTTCGGTTATTATGTGGTTATGTGGTTTATTAAGTAGTTCATTCCACCTCTAACAAAATCCCGCGAAATAACCACACACAAATCCTCAGGCAACTGATTTGTTCTGCCACAAAAAAACTGAGTTTCTTAAACAGATAAATGTAAACAAGCATAATTTGTCTAATTCGAAAAATTTGTAGTTAAAAATCCCCAAATAATTCGCGAAAATTCGTCTAATTCGTTGTTGCAAATTAGCTGTTGCAATATCGTTAGCTACTGCCGCAGAATCAACTCGTAGAGTTCGCTCACGTCGCCGGCGTTCACCTGGCCGTCGTCGTTCAGGTCGCCCTTCGGGTCGAGGCTGCCGCTCAGGATGAGGTCGTAGAGTTCGCTCACATCGCCGGCGTTCACATTGCCGTCACCGTTCAGGTCGCCAGGCACTCCGGCAAGCTTACGCTGAATGACCGCAATCTGCTCAGCGCTGATGTAATTATTGTCGACGAAATAGCTAACTACGGCCGCTTGCAGGTCGGCCACTTGGTTGATGTCCTCAACGCCCAGCATACGCTGCATGGCGTATTGCAGCAGATGATAGTCGCGGAATTCTTTTATGCCCAACCGGTTGGTGAGCTGATAGTCGGCCGCAATCTCCTGCCATGTGGCGCCGCAGATGGCCGCGAGCATCGCGCTGAACACGCCCGTACGGTCGGTGCCCAGACGGCAGTGGATCGAGAACGGAGCGCTATTGTTGTCGTCGGCGATAAATGCCGCCACCTCGCTCATCCACGTGCCGAACTTATCGCTCTCGGGCTTGTAGTACACCGTGTTATAGTCGGGCGTCGAGTTACTTTTGCCCACGTAGAGCACCGAGTTGCGGTCGATGATGGCTTGATAGTACTCGGGGATGCGCTCGGTATAGCTTTGGCCGGCGATGGTCACAGTTGTGAGCGAACCGGTCTCGTCGCCCGAAAGCACAATGTCGCTGAGGATGCCGAATCTCGCCGACAGCTCTTGCACATATTGCATTCGCGGCAGCTCACTGGCATAGCCCGCGCGCGACACCTTGAACGGGTGATAACAGCGATACAGCTGACGAGTGCCGGGCACACGGCGGAAGTTCGACACCTCCATCTGGCCCGCCTCAGTGGTGAGGTCGAAGTCGCTCACCGCGCGAACGGTGTTGGCCGTCCGGCTGTTGGCCTTTATCTGCTCGAAGTCGTCGTCGGCGAACACCACTATGTGGTTCTGGTCGCCGTTCATAAAGATATATCCCTCGGGCACAAACGACTTGTCACCGCCAGGATACGAGCCGTTGATGTAGAACTTAAACTCAGGCTGACCCGAATTGCCGGGAATCTTCACCTGCTCGTAGGGCAAGGTCAGATAATAGAAGCCGTCTGGGTCGTAGAGCATCTTGCAGTAGTCGTAGTTGCCCCAACCGGTGAACGAACCGCGCACATACGCTGTATTGATAACGCCGCTATACTTCCACAGCGCGGGATCGAAGATAAACGTTACGGTACGATTTTCCGGATCGTCGATGAAGCACTTCGCGCGGTCAGCATCACTCACGTCTATCGCGTGGCCGCTGATGGTGAGCGTCATCTCGCTCAGGTTCAACTGCAACGCGTATTCGCCGGCCTCAATCTGGAACGACTTGCCGTCCATCGTGAGCGATAGCGGTTTGTTCAGGTATTTCTGACCCACAAGGAAGTTGCCGTCGCTCACAGCGCCAAAACGCTCCGAGGCTATCGCGCTCCAGTCGCTGCTGCTCTCGGAAAGCTTCTTGGTAAACGAGAAATAGCTGTAGCCGCTGTTCTCACCAGCGGTTGTTACAGTCGCGGTGTAGGTGATGCCGTTGTCGGTCTTCATCTTCACACCCACGCTCGGATCCCATTTGTTGCCGTTCACCTCGCCCAGCACCCACACGTCGGCAATCTCAACCGGCTCGCCGTCCTTCTCTACCTTCATCGTCAGAGCCGACAGGTTGACGGTAATGACATACGTGCCCTGCCCCACCAGGAATGAGCTGGTGCTCTTCTTCAACGGAATATCGGTGCCGAGCAGCGAGTTGATATTGTAGCTGCTCGACGGCGAACCGTAACGATAGTTCTTAATCTCGTCCCAGTTACCGTTCTCGCTCAGCATGGTAGTGAACGAGAACCGGTTCTCGCTGCCGGGCATCTCCACCGTGGCGGTGAACACGTTATGATCTTTCGTCTTCATCTTAACACCGGCGCTCGGGTCAAAACTGCCGCCGAAGGCGTTGCCCAGTATCCACATCTGGGTCCCGTCGGGGTCGGCATCCACCTCCTCGACGGTAAACGTCAGCTTTTCAATATCCATCACGATGTTGTAACTCCCGTTGCCGGTCACATAATACGCCGCCTGGTCGTTGCCCGACAGCTGAGTCGTAATCTCAGTGTCAACAGCCACTGCCTGGTCGCCATCCGTCGGACCATAGCGGTTAGAGTTCACCGCGCTCCAGTCGCCAAGCTCGGTGGCGAACACAAAGTACACTGTGCCGCTAATCTCCACATTAGCGGCCATGTAAACCACCTCATTCTCGGTCGTCATCGCCATGCCCGCCGACGGATTCCAGCCACCGAACGGAGCGTCGCCCACAATGTACAGCGCGCCGCGAGCCGGCAAAGCGACAATAGCCGCAAGAATAAGAATAAGAGTAATAATTTTTTGACGCATAAGTTTTTAGGGGTTAAGTTAACAGTTAATATGAATTATGTTGCAAAGTTATTACAAATTATCCAAATCACCAAATTTTCAACCGAAAACTACCATTTTTGTCGTTACATGCCGCTCGCTCTCACCCACCCAAAAAACTTTTTTATTTAAAATAGTTAAAAATTGTAGCTATTTCGATTATTTTGCTTACATTTGCAAAGTATTTCATGCGGCGAAATAACAGAAAAGGGTGTTTTACTGCATGTAAATGATGCAATAACAGTATTTTTATTAATTATTAAAACACTTTTTTGAAAATTTAATCATGGCAAATTTAAAACTTGATGCTCTGGACTACCAGATATTAGAGATGTTATCACAAAACGCTCGCAAACCTTATCTCGAAATCGCACGAGCTTGCAACGTCAGCGGAGCGGCAATACACCAGCGCATCGCCAAACTCTACAATATGGGCGTCGTCAACGGAGCCATCTCGCTCATCAACCCATCGGCGCTCGGCTACGAAACTTGCGCCTATGTGGGAGTGTTCCTCAACGACGCATCCAAGTACGACCAAGTGGTTGAGCACCTCAAGGCTATGCCCGAAGTAGTGGAATGTTACTTCACCACAGGCAAGTACGATATGTTTATCAAGCTCTATGCCCACAACAACGACCACTTGCTCAACATTATACACAACAAATTCCTCAAAATCGGACTCGGACGTACCGAGACGCTCATCACTTTCCAGGAAATTTTCAAACGACAGCTTCCCGTCAAAACCGACGACAAAGAATAGACTTTCATACGCTCTAAGCACGCAAAACAGCCCGCAAAAATAAAAAAATCAAAAAAAATCAACATTTTTGCACCGTATTTAAAACTTTTTGCGTACCTTTGCAGCGCCTTTCGAGGCAAAACATATCAGATCGGGGTGTAGCACAGTTGGTTAGCGCGCCACGTTCGGGACGTGGAGGTCGGAAGTTCGAGTCCTCTCACCCCGACCCGAAAGGGGATAACAAGCAGTAAACCTGCAAGTTATCCCTTATTTTTTGATTTTGCCGGGACAAAATCGGGACAACGCCAATTTATCCGCCGTTCCGATATTCCGAGGCAACCGCTTGAAAATAGGCACATTAAAGGCTTAAATT
>JAFVDY010000075.1 GCA_017478265.1 Muribaculaceae bacterium
GAGCGGTGAGCCCATGCCGTCGATCGAGCAGGAGTATAAGCTCTGGAACCAAATCGCTCCCATGATTCCCGTCGAGGCTATCAACTACGTGATGCCCGAGCTTGTAAGCAAGGACGACAAGAACGTGGTAATCATCAACTTCAACCCCGAGAAAGAGGGTACCGTACTTCCCGTCGCAGCCGACCTCAAGGCCGCGCTCGACAAGGGTCGCACTGCCGAGCTCGAGGCTTATGTCGACAATGTGAAGAACGAGCCGCTGATGACACAACTTCCCGCTAAGGGCAAGATTGTCAAGACCGAGACGAACGACAAACTCGGCTTCAAGAAGCTCACCTTGAGCAACGGCGCTACCGTTATCACCAAGAAGACCGACTTCAAGGAGGACGAAATTCAATACTCTGCTGAGTCGAAGGGCGGCAGCTCGCTCTACGGCAAGGAGGACCTGGCCAACATCTCGCTGTTCGACATCGCTATCGGCGCCAGCGGCCTGGGCGAGTTCGACAGCAACGAGCTCGAGAAGGCTCTATCGGGCAAGCAAGTGAACGTCGACCTCTCGCTCTCGACCAGCTATGAGCGCCTCGAGGGTAAGTCGACCGTTAAAGATCTCGAGACCCTCTTCCAGCTCAACTATCTCTACTTCACCAACATCAAGAAGGACGAGAAGAGCTATCAGCGCATCGTGTCGCTCTACAGCAGCCAGCTAGCCAACAAGGGCACCGTGCCCGAGTGGGTGTTTGCCGACAGTATCACCGTCACCATGGGCAACCACAGCTGGCGCAGCACGCCCCTCGATGTTGAGCTGCTGAATGCCGCCAACTACGACCGTATGCTTCAAATCGCCAAGGAGCGCACCGCCAATGCGGCCGACTTCACGTTCTACTTCGTGGGTAACTTCGATGAGGCCACGCTCAACGGCTTTATCGAGCAATACATTGCTTCGCTGCCCTCGCAGCCCGGCAAGAAGGAGAACTACCGCAATGTGGACGAGCGTCCCACCGGCAACGTGGTGAACCGCTTCAGCCGCAAGATGGAGACCCCGAAGGCTAACTCCCGCATGGTATGGTACACTACCGCGCTGCCTTACTCGCTCGAGAACAACGTGAAGGTGCAAGTGGCCGGCTCGGTGCTCGATATGGTTTACCTGCAGAAGATCCGCGAGGACGCCAGCGCCGCCTATAGCGCCAGCGCCGCCGGATATGCCCAACGTGTAGGCGACAAGGTGTACACTCAACTGCTGGGTGCTGTGCCCATGCAGCCCGAGAAGGCCGAGCTCGCCCTGCAAATCATGCGCGACGAGGTGCCCGCGCTCACCAAGAGCGTCAACGAGGACTACCTCACCAAGACCAAGGAGCAACTGCTTAAGCAGTTCGACACCAACCTGAAGGACAACGAGTTCTGGATCCGCGCCCTTACCACCTACGAGAGCCAGGGTATCGACCTCGTTACCGACTACAAGAAGGTGGTTAACTCCATCACTCCGAAAGTGGTAAGCGACTTCGTCAAGACCGCAATCCTCTCGAGTGGCAACCACATCGAAGTGATTATGCTCCCCGAGTAAGCATTATCAACCCACACAGGCGGCACCATCGCCGCCCGTTGTCAAGCGCCGCACCCGTCCGCCGGGTTGCGGCGCTTTCGATTTCTCGGGTGGAACACTGGTAAGCGCCGGAGGCGCGTAGGAGTTCAGGCAGGAGGCAAGCGCGCAGCGCGCAGCCCCTGTGTCGTGCGAGCTTCACCATCCTTCTCCCGAGCCCCGGCGGGGCGCAAGAATGCGGTGGGTCAGTGGTAAGCGCCGGAGGCGCGTAGGAGTTCAGGCAGGAGGCAAGCGCGCAGCCATGTGTTGACCGAATTCAGCGGTTGCCCTTGGCGCGATTGTGGGTGACGCACAGCATTTGGCAATTGTCCGCATCGGTGCTGCCGCCTTTGCTCCACGCCGTTACGTGGTCGGCGTCCATATCACTGAGCTTCCAAATCTTCTGCCTGTTGGCACTATGACCTATGGCGCACAGCGGACAATTACTCTCGCCTTTAGCCTTCGCTGCCTCGGTCTGCCGGGCATATACAATCTGCTTAGTCTTGGCATCGAACACACGCACATTCAGCAGCTTCGTATCTTCTTCGCCGCCAAGCACATACTCATAAATCCCGCCCTTCGCCGTCACCTGAGGGTCGTCCATCAAGGCCTCGACGCGTGCCGACAGTGCTTTCGGGTCGTAAGGCCGGTCGTGATATTTCCTATACAACTCGCCCCAGTTGATGCCCCGCATCGAGGGGTAAATATCGATGAATACCGATGTCACCCAGCCTATCACGTCGTTGAAATAGGTCTGCAACTGTGTGATATTCTTGTCGTAACGGTGTGCGCTCATATATTCGCCTATATGTCCGTCGCTCACCCATTCGAGGGCGCACTCGAGATAGTCCTGACGATTTACATCACCCTTTATAAAGTGGCTCCACATCTGCACATTAGCGTTGCCACTGTTGCTGAACACCTCCTTGGCGAGCGTCACAAAGGGGCCGCTATACACCGCGTTCAACAGCTCTTGCGTCTTCAAGGGCACTCCCGCGATGTTGATAGTCTTGAACCACTCCTTAATCTCGCTCTCGGTGCCCTCGCATTCGTACACCAACAGCTCGGTGTCAAGCACCATGCGACGGCGATCCGCGGCAAGACTACCTATCGACTGCGGTATGCCGTGCTCGTCGATAATGCTCAGTTTGCCCTCGACGAAGCGGCCAAGCGACGTGATGCGTTGTTGACCGTCGAGCACCTCATAACGGTTGCCCACCTTATTAAAATAGAGCAACCCTATGGGATAACCCTTCAACACCGACTCGATTACGGCCACATCACGTTTGCCGTCGCAGTAAATATAGTTACGCTGATACTCCGGTTGAATTGTCAACCGGCCCGCCATGCCGTAGAGTCCTTTCTGATGTAACTCGCTATAGTGAAAGCCCTCGCAAATCTCAGCCACCGTGTAAGTATGTAATGTCGTCTTCATTGTTTTATTTTTCTGATTAAAATTCTTGCATACATCGATTTAGGAACTCCATCTTTTATAATTACGCCCCTTGCATTAAGGTCGTTCGCATTTGAATATTGCTCAGTTGTATATTTTTTGGTTTTATGAGGGTCGTCATTTCGTTGAGTAATCCCCAAAATCTCAAACTGCTCAGGGCAGTATTTATCGAGGAACGAAATAGGAACGCCCATAATGCCTTCGTAATCGCTCGGAATCACATCGGTATATGGCACCTCGATTGCGTCATAGTTGTCGTAATGGTCGTATTCTGTTTTGCCTCGTAGGTCATCGTGTTTCGAGAATCTTAAGTTCTGAGCCTTTGTCATCAATTGTAGTGGTTGATGCCGCAAACCGTGATCAATATTAGCAAACCATCTAACTCCTTTTACACAAATATATTTATTTCCCTTTTCATCTATACGCCAGCCGGCTGCTTCAAGAGGATATTCTTCAGGCACTTCAAATTCGCGGTCTCCACTGTGTATAGTAGCTCCAAGCCAAACAAGATTATCCTTAATTAGAGGAAATACCTCTTTATAAGTAATTGCGTTCATATTACCGATAATCAGAAACCGCTTTTGCGCTTCAATCAACCATGCCATGAACTCGCGGAATAGCGAGAACGGGGGATTGGTTACGATTATATCGGCTTGATCGCGAAGACGCGTTACCTCGTCGCTACGAAAGTCGCCGTCGCCCTCAAGATACTGCCACTCTATATCCTTATGGTCGATAATGCCATCGCCGTCTACATCTCTGTCGAGGGTGAACATCATCCCACGGGTGCGCGACAGAGCCTCGTCGTAGCGCGCCGATTCGGCCACTCGACGGGTTGGCTCATGGGTGATAGCGCCACCCACACTCGCCGGCGCGATGCACGTAGCAACCAGTTTCTTCAACCCCAGCGTGTGGAACTTCTGGGCGAAAAACAGCATGAACTGACTCCAATCAGCGTCGCACGGCAGCAACACCGTCTTGCCGCGAAACACGTCGGGGTCGTAGTCGAGATAAGCGTTTATCTCGTTCTCAATGTCGTGGTATTGAGTGTAAAACTCATCGTTCTTCGCACTCTTGGCCTTCGATAAATTCTCATTTGCCATATTGCAGCATTAACCGATTTGCCAGCATGTCGCTCGACTTATCGGGTGCAGGTTTATTCAAGACCTCAAGGCATAGAAAAGGCGCAGACCGCCTTATCTACATCTTGAGGTCCTGAGAAACCTTCATCACGAAATAAGTCATGCCTACGCCATATAGCGCAGACATCAGCGACTTATTCGATAGTGATGATAATTGAAATTTCTCAGGTTCCAAGATGTACCGAATAATCAGCTAATGCTGTTGTTATTAAATGTTTCTATATCGAAACGTCGACGTGCTTCGCCAAGCCGTCGTTTTTTCTCACGTTCGACGCTACAAAATTACGCAAATTTTCATTCCCACACAACTTTTCACACAATTTTCCAGAAAAAACTATCATAGAGCGCATATTAAAAGATGTATATTTACACGCATTATTATACAGAAACGAGCAAAAACCCACTGTCCCACATGTCCCACTTCTCATAACAATGCAAAATGATAGAAAATCTGAGATGTGAGACATTAATCCGACAAGGCCGACGCACGGTCCCTCAACAAAAAATTCGCCAAATTCGCCGACAAAAAACTTTCGCCGACACGCAAATGTAGTAGCATAGGACTAATTCGCCGACTATCTTTGCACCGGGTTTCGAGGATTTTTTTCTTTCTTTTATTTTTTTTGAGTTAATTCACGGAGTTTATTAATTTCTAATTTCTAATTAAACTATGTAACCAGTGTCCCACCACTTCGATGAAAGATGGAAGATGTATGCGACCAGTGTCCCACCGGACAAATGTAGGGGCGACGCATGCGTCGCCCGGGTGCCGCAAACCGTTGACAACCAGCAGCGAATATAGTAA
>JAFVDY010000076.1 GCA_017478265.1 Muribaculaceae bacterium
ATATCATATTTAATCGCATCACTTCGTAGAAAAATGATAAGTCAAGACGAAAATCAAAATCTCCTTCAGCTGCCAGTAGCGCCAATCGCTATCCCACGTATGGCTATTGTCGTAACGCAGATGAACAAATATCTTCGTACTCAAATAGCGATTGATAGCAAAGCTGAACGAATTCTCCCAGTCGCCCTGCACATAGTGGTAATCGGTGAAGAAGTACAAACGCGAAAGCCACTCGATGTTGGGCGTAATCTTCCACAAGAATTTACCCTCAAGGCTCGAACCGAAGCTATGCTTTACATGACGGCCGGCATCGATGCCAAACGTAGTCGGATCCAACCGCTCTATGTCGCGACATATCTTCATGTTGTACGACAGTGGCGAAATCGCAACTGTCACCGATTTTATTCCCTCCTTATCCTTGTAGTTGTACGTCATACCCAAGCCAAACGTCAACTCGCCAGGCGAGAGGAACGACGCTTTCATATCGGTGGTATTGCTCTTGAAATTCTGAAAAAACTGCGTCTTAAACATCAGATTGGCGCTGTAGTACCAGTGCTTCACCGCCTTATAGCCGGCATTGCTGCTCAACTCGAAGATGTCCTCATTAATGGTATATTTGCGTAGCGAGTCGTTATGACTTGTGGATACGCCTATCTTGTATTGCACCATATTGTTGAACAGCCACTTCGGGTGCACATTGGTGTTCAGGTTACACTCCCACTTGAAATGCCCCAACAGACTCAGATAGTTCTCGCCGCCCTGATACCAGTTGCCGCTGATATACGACTGGGTGAAGTGCAACGAGCCGTCCACCGAGTGGATCCAGTTTCGCACCTTGATGTCGCGGCGCTGCACCGGAGCCTCAACGGGCGCGGGCTTCACGCTGTCGACCACCGCCAGTTTATGCCCCGACGGATTCGCCACCACGTTCACGTCGCGAGGCACCACAGGAAGCAGATTGGCATTGTACTTCACCAGCTCGGGGTGGCTGATCATCAGCTCGTAGCGCTGCGCGTTTTGACGCTCACGCTCGCTCAGCGCCCTCTCAAGCCACGCGTCGTCGCGTTGAAGACCGTAAGCGGGCTTCGACGGCGACTCTGCCGGCACACCGCTTCGCTGATAGCGCTCAAACACCAGCGGCGACGCCACATAGTGGTTGGCCACCGGCTGGCCGGCCGCAGGCAATGCCACAATCGCCAGCGCTATCAGCAATATCCTCAACTTTTTCTTCATTTTCAACTCTTGAACGATTCTTTACTTCAGTCCGCGATTGCGTAGCAACGCGTCGGCGTTGGGCTTTGAGCCGCGGAACTTGACGTACAGCGTCATTGCGTCCTCGGTATCGCCCGGCTCAAGAATGTAGCGGCGATAGTCGGCGGCGGTCGACGGGTTCATCGGTCCCTCAAGCTTGAAGCGCTCCCAGCCGTCGGCCTCAAGCACCTGCGACCACAAATAGGTGTAATAGCCGCAGCTGTACTGGTCGTTGGCGAATATATGCTTGAAATAAGGCGTGCGATAGCGGAACTCTACCTCGCGAGGCATACGCAGGCGCTTTTTCACCGACGCCTCAAAGGCCTTCACGTCGATATTGTCACACCAGTCCACCTTGTGCCACTCTATGTCAAGCAATGCTGCGCCCACCAGCTCGGTGGTCATAAAGCCCTGGTTAAACTTGCCGCTCTCCAAGATTTTGTTGACCAACTCCTGTGGAATCACCTCGCCGGTCTTGTAGTGGCGGGCGTAGTTCTGCATCACCTCGGGAACGTATGCCCAATGTTCGTTAATCTGCGACGGCATCTCCACCAGGTCGCGATCCACATTCGTGCCCTCAAGGCCGCGGAACGGAGCTATGGTGAGCATGCCGTGCAGCGCGTGGCCGAACTCGTGGAAGACGGTCTCGACCTCGTCGAGCGACAGCAGCGATGGCATGTCCTTGGTGGGGGGCGTGAAGCTGGCGACATTGAAGATTATCGGGCGCTCGCTCACTCCGTTGTAGTTATACTCGCTGTTCATCTCGCTCATCCAGGCTCCCTGCGCCTTGATGGGGCGAGGGAAATAGTCGGTCATAAACACCGCTATATGCTTGCCCTTAGCGTCTTTCACGTCGTAGACCGTCACCTGGGGATTATACTTAGGAGCGTCTTTCATCTCAGTAAACGTCAGGCCGTAAAGTTTGTTGGCGACATAGAATATGCCGTTCTTCACCACATTGTCGAGAGCGAAATACGGGCGTACATCATCCTCGCTGAAGTTGAACTTCTGTGCCTTCACTTTCTGGGCGTAATAGTAGTAGTCCCACGGCTCGATTGTGATATTGTCGCCAGCGGCGGTGGCGTAAGCCTGCATATCGGCCACTTCCTCTTTCACCTTGGCGATTGCCGGACGCCAGATTTGCATCAGCAGGTCCTCGGCCGCCTCTACGGTGCCGGCCATCACGGGCGCTGTGGCATAGTCGGCGAATGTGTTGTATCCCAGCAACTTTGCCTTCTGCTGGCGCAGTTTCATTATCTCGTTGATATTCTTACTGTTGTCGTATTGGTCGCCGCGGCTCGCGGTGTTGGTGTAGGTTTGATACATCTCCTTGCGCAACTCGCGGTCGTCGGCGTTGCTGAGCACTGCCAGGCGGGTGGCACCGGTAGCGGTGAATGCCCATCCTTCATGGCCGCGGCTTTGCGCCAATGCGGCGGCATCGCCTATGGTAGACTGCGACAGGCCTTTCAGGCGCGAGGCGTCGGTCACATAGATCACGTTCTCGCTTATCTCATGCATCATATTGTTGGCAAACGACAACTCCAATTCGGCGGCGCGACGGTTTATATCCTTCAGTTGCGCCTTCTGCTCGGAGGTGAGCAATGCGCCGTTGCGCACAAAGCGCTTGTAGTACTTCTCGGTCAAGCGTGCCTGCACAGGCGTCAAACCCAGTGCCTTGGCGTTGTCGTGAACGCTCTTCACGCGCTTGAACAGGCCCTCGTTCATATACACCTCGTCGTTCTGTGCCGTAATCATCGGCGACAATGCCTCGGCAAGGGTCTGCATCTCGGGCGTGGCGTCGCTCTCGCTCAGCGCGAAGAACACGTAGCACACCTTGTTGAAAATCTCGCCGCTGTTGTCGAGCGCCAATATGGTGTTGTCGAACGTGGCCGGTGCCGGATTGCTCACTATCGCCTCTATCTCCTTGTTCTGCTCCTCGATGCCGGCAAGCAACGCCGGCTTGTAATGCTCGAGCTTGATGCTGCCGAAAGGCGGAATCTTATACTTTGTTTTGTACTCGGTAAGGAAGGGGTTCGACGTCGACGTCTGCGCCTTCTTGCCGGCGGCGCCGGCGGTCAATGCCACGCATGCGGTGGCTACAATTAAGCTGGATTTCAATCTCATCATGTATCTTAAATTTTAGTTATTCTTATCACAGGATTGGCGCCATCAGCCGTGCGAGGCTCTCGAGTGCCTTTTGAGTCACAGGTCGCTTCTTCCAGTGACCGAGGTTCACGCGAGTGCACTTCGCAAGGTCGGCATGAAACACTCCGCGCATCCGTTTGTTAAACTCATGGCTGTATATGAGCAGGTTGCCCTCAAAGTTGTGCTCAAACGAGCGGAAGTCGAAATTGGTGCTGCCGGTGGTAACGAACTCGTCGTCGACCACTATCAGCTTGGAGTGCAACATGCCGGCATCGTAGAAGTAAATCTTGATGTGGGCTTGCAGGCACTCTTTTATATACGAGGCCGAGGCAAGGCGCAACAGCCGCGAGTCGGGATTGCGTGGTATCATCACACGCACGTCGACGCCCGACAGCGCCGCCGCCTGCAATGCCTTCAGCAAGCTGTCGCTCGGCAGGAAATATGGGGTCTCGAGATATATCGTTTTCTTAGCGCTCGAAATGGCTTTCAGAAATATCATCGCTATATTACTCCAGCGCTCCACCGGGCCGCTCATCACCAGCTGCACGCCTATATCGCCCACTGCCGGCGCCTGCGGCATTTGCTTGAAAATCTCCTCGCGGCGCATAAAGTACCAGTCGACGGCAAAACTGTAGGCCAACGCCTCCACTGCGCCGCCTGTCACGCGCAAGTGGGTGTCGCGCCATTGGCCCAGCCGGTTGCCGTCCACGTAGCGGTCGGCGATATTCATTCCGCCTATGTAGCCCACCTTGCCGTCGATTACCACCACCTTGCGGTGGTTGCGCCAGTTCACATGGTTGGCGAACTCGGGGAAAGTTACTTTCAGGAACGGATAAATCTCTACGCCGGCCTTGCGCATACGGCTGAAGAACGACATATTGAGGTGGAACGAACCCACATGATCGTAGATTACACGCACCTTTACGCCCTCAGCCACTTTCGCCACCAGTATGTCGCGTATCTCGCGGCCGAGCTTGTCGTTCTCGAATATGTAATACTGCAAATGGATATACTCACGCGCCGCGAGCAGGTCGGCCTTTAGCGCTTCAAACTTCTCCTTGCCGCTTGTGAACACCTCTATCGCGTTGCCGCCTATCACCGGCGACGACAGCAACTGCCATGCCATCTCGGCCAACTGACGGTTCTCGCCGCTCAGCGTAAGCTCGCCGCCGCTCTTGCCGCCCGAGCCCAAATGGTTGTTGCGCATGCGGCGACGGTTGCGGCGAGGGATCTTCACCATATTCTTGGGCGAACGGCCGAAGAACAGATACAGGAACAAGCCCAACACGGGCAACAAAATCAAAACCGTAACCCAAGCCAACGACTTTACAGGATTGCGGTTCTCACTAATCACCACTCCAATCGTAGTGAGGATAGTGATGATATAGAATGTCAGCAGTATTACATTGATAATATGAGGGAAAGGCCACATTATTTCACCACTACTTTACGTGACCATTGACCCGCGCATTTCACCACATAGAAGCCCTTTGGCACATCGACGCTCGTGAGCTGCTCAGCACCAAGCTTCACCGTACGAATCAGCTGACCGGTGATGCTGTAGATACTGAACGTGGCATCCTGATAGCCCGCCGTGAGCACTATCCGGCCATTGCCGCCGTGAGCGCTCGCGCCGGCCACGATGCCGTCAACCACGCCGCTAGCTGCGGTAGCCGCGTCGGCCACCACGGGATATGACGAAACCATCGCCATCAACGTCAACAATATGGCAATTTTGCGTCTCATAACACCGCAAAAATACACATTTTCTATCACCCAACCAAATTTTTCCCCACTTTTTTCACTTTTCCTGCCATTTTTACCCTTAAACTATAGTCCATTATACTTCAAACTTCTTGTTTTCGACCTTTATATGAATAAAATTGGCCATATAATTAGGAATTTTAGGGAACGCTAAAACGCCGCGAACCGCGAAAGTTTTCGTTTCGTGACACTTTTGCGAACGCTAAAACGCCGCGAACCGCAAAAGTTTCCGCCTCGTGACACTTTAGCGACACACAGCCAAATCAGCAGTCACACCGATATGTGTCGCCAAAGTTGCTGACGATATAAGAAAACAAACTATTATTTAATTCATATTTAGTTCATTCGATGCCCGCCATTCCAATATGATTTGCGATCTAAAAAAGTTGTTTTAAGTTGTTTAAGTTGTTGTTTTATAACGCCCGCTTAACGTCCCGCTGAGCGCCGGCTTACCGCCCGCTAAAAGCTCACGGTCACGCCGGCCATGGCCGTGGCGCGGGGCATCGGATAGCCGTGGTTAATCTCGTAGCGCTGAGCCAGCAGATTCTCGCCGCGCGCCCACAGCGTGAGCATATCCAGCGCGCGGTAGCTCACCGCGATGTTGAGCAGACAGAAGTTCTCCTTCGTCTCGTTGGCGCCAACCTCGGTAAACAGTCCGGCAATATACTGCAGGCCCGCGTTCACGTGCCAACGGCTGTGGCTGAACGTCGCGCCCAGGTAACCTTTATACTCCGGGGCCGCCACCACGTGGTGCTCCATGTGTAGCACCGAGTGGTTGGTGGTGAAGCGCCAATGGCAATTGGGCGTGTAGTTTACCTCCAACTCAGCGCCGCAGTTCTCGATAGCGCCGGTGTTTACATTCTTGCGCTCAACTGTTTGTATCATGTTGTCGCCTTTGATATAGAACAGGTTGATGCCGTAGCTCACGCGCGACAGTCGCTGGCGCCACGCCAGCTCGTAGCTCCACAGGCGCTCGGGCTTCAACTCCTCGTTGCTCGGCGGATACAGGTACATCTCGCGCATCGTGGGGTTGCGGAAGCCCTTGCTCGCCGAAGCCTTGATCTCGCCTGTAGCACACGGACGCGCCACAAGGCCGAATTGCGGCACCCACTCGGTGCCGGTCACGCTGTGATGATCGAAGCGCACGGCAGTCCGCCGGGGATGCTTCCCACGATATATGCAAACACATTGAACAGCTTTTTGGAAATGCCGCCCTCTGACATGATCACGCCGGCGAGGATGAACAGCGGGACCGCCAGGATCGGTGTGGAGTCTGATCCCGCAAATGCGTCGATCAGAAGACTCTTTAAAGTGATGATATTTGATCCGGCAAGCACGGGGATCATTGACGCGCCCATCATACTCATGCTGATGGGGATCGCGATGATCAGCAATACAAGGAAACCAACAATAACTGCCAAACTCACTGCTGATCACCTCCTTCCGATTTTTTCAGATCTGCAGACGCAAGCTCTGCTTCGGCTTTTGCATCCAGGATCGTCTGCTCCAACGTGGTCAGCTGCTTCTCGTTAAAGTGCCTGATCTGATGTGCGATTTTCTGCCCGCAGCGCACGACCGCGAGAACCGTACCCAGAAGGTAGCTGAAATACATAAAGGACATCGGAATACCCATGGTCGTAGATTTCGTTCCGGTATCGATAACCTGCTGAAGCACTTCCCAGGCTGCGTAGGCCAGCATTCCGAACATTGCCAGCTGCAGCGCATAGGCAATGATCGAAACGGCATTCCTGATCTTCGTCGGGAACAGGTCCATGATCACCGACATTTTCATTGCCGAATCCCGCTGCACACAGAAACTGAGCGACAGCGCGACAGACCAGATGTAACAATATCTGCAGAACTCCTCCGCCCAGCTTGGCGCACTGTTGAAGATGTACCGCAGAACAACGGAATACATCATGACGCAGCTGAAGATGATGAGAAGAAGGATCATAAAGAA
>JAFVDY010000077.1 GCA_017478265.1 Muribaculaceae bacterium
ACCCTACATTCGCGATGTCTCACCCACTTTCACAGCAATCAATTAATACCATGAAAGGGTAACAGTATATAGGCCGGCGGCAAGCGCGAAGCGCGCAACCCCGGTGAAGCTGGTCGGTGTAGTTGACGGTAACCACTTTCTCGGTCACGTAGTACTTCACCGGCGTTGAGGGCTTCGCTCATGTCGTCGCGCGGATTTTCCGTTATCACTGGGCTTATTTGCTCATAGGTGAGATAGAGCGGCGTTTTACCCGCGTTGGCGGAGCGTACGCGTCCCTTCGAGATGAAGTAGAAACGGCTTGTGCCGTCGGCGTTGGTGGTGATGGGCCAATAGTTCTCGTCGGCGATGTTGGCGCCATAGCGTCGCCAGCCGCCGTTTTCGTTCAGATAAGACCAGCTACTATTTAGCTCGATGGCGAACGAGAAGTCGTTGGTCTCGTTTTTGCAATAGACGTCGGCGGTAAACGTACCGTCGTCGTTGCGGGTCATCGGTACACCTTGATTTGGGCTCCAGGTGTTCTGGTTTACTTGCCCTAAGATGTAGAGCGTCGTCGGAGTGTCGGCGGCGGCAGTGAGTGCGGCCGACAAGGCGGCGATTACCATTGCAATCGCAATCAAGGGGTAATTAATAATTCTTTTCATCTCCTTTCAATTAATATGTTGAGTAATATGGATGAAAAAATGCGGGAAAAGTTTGGTGGTGTGGCCGAAAGTGTGTAATTTTGTGGCTCGCTAATTACAACGTTACCTATAAAACGAAACCTATTTTACCGGAATATTGATGACAGGAATACATGTTACAAGCGAGATAAACCCGTTGAGGAAGGTGCTGTTGCATCGTCCCGGTCGCGAGTTGCTCAACCTGACGCCCAACACGCTGGAGGAGTTGCTGTTCGACGACATCCCCTACCTGAAAGTGGCTCAAGAGGAGCATGACGCGTTCTCGCGAGTGTTGCGCGACAATGGTGTTGAGGTGGTGTACCTTGAGGACTATATGGCGCAGGTGCTGGAGCAGGGCCGCGAAATCCGCGAGCTCTTTTTGCGACAATTCATAGCCGAGGCGGGCATTCGCGCCTCGAAATATCATAAAATCATCTACGACTTCCTCAATAGCATCGAGGACAGCAAAGAACTGGTGCTAAAGACGATGGAAGGTATCTATCTGAACGAGTTGCCGCATGGCGATTCGCGCAGCCGCCAGTCGCTGGTCGACCTCGTGCGCGGCGATGCCCGCATTGTGGTCAACCCCATGCCCAACCTCTACTTCACCCGCGACCCGTTTGAGAGCATCGGCACCGGCGTGGGCATCAACCGGATGTACAGCGTGACCCGCTGCCGCGAGACGCTGTATGCCGACTTCCTGTTCCGCTACCACCCCGAGCTGAAAAGCGCCGACCACTACTACGACCGTTGGCGGCCGTTCCACATTGAGGGCGGCGATGTGCTGAACTTGAGCGAAACAACGCTGGCAGTGGGCATCTCGCAGCGCACCGAGCCCGACGCCATCGAGCGTCTGGCTAAAAATATCTTCGACGATGCCCAGGCAAGCATCGACACCATCCTTGCCATCCACATTCCCGAGAGCCGCGCCTTTATGCACCTCGACACCGTGTTTACGCAAATCGACCTCGACAAGTTTATGATCCACCCCGGCATATTGGGCCCGCTGGAAGTGTATCGCCTCACCGCCGGCGACGGTCCCGACCGCATAGCGATTGAGGAGCGGCGCGAGACTCTGGAGGAGATTTTGGCCGAGGCACTGGAGCTGGAGAGCGTGACGCTAATCAAATGCGGCGGCGGCGACATGATCACCGCCGAGCGCGAGCAGTGGAACGACGGGTCGAACACGCTATGCATAGCACCCGGCACGATAGTAGTGTACGAGCGCAACGACGTTACGAACGCCATCTTGCGCGACAACGGTCTGAACGTGCTCGAAATACCGAGCAGCGAGCTGTCTCGCGGCCGCGGCGGCCCCCGCTGCATGAGTATGCCCCTATGGCGCGACTGACCCGCCCCCACGGCGATATAGAAAATAGTAATAACTTAATAATAAAAACGAAAAAGATTATGCCAAGAAATTTAAGTGGAAGAAGTTTCCTGAAGTTGCTCGACTTCACCCCCGAAGAGATTAAATATTTGCTCGACCTCGCGAAGGATTTCAAGAGCATGAAGCGTGCCGGAGTGCCCCATAAGTATCTGACCGGCAAGAATATCGTGCTGCTGTTTGAGAAGACCTCGACCCGCACCCGTTGCGCCTTTGAGGTGGCCGGCAACGATCTGGGCATGGGCGTGACCTATCTTGCCCCCGGCTCGTCGCAGATGGGCAAGAAAGAGTCGCTCGAGGATACTGCCCGCGTGCTCGGACGTATGTACGACGGTATCGAGTATCGCGGCTTCGACCAGCAAGTGGTCGAGGATCTGGCAAAACACTCGGGCGTGCCCGTGTGGAACGGCCTTACCACGCAGTTCCACCCCACGCAGATGCTTGCCGACGTGCTCACGATTGAGGAGAACTTCGGGCGTTACAAGGGCTTGAAGATGGTGTTTATGGGCGATGCCCGCAACAATGTGGCCAACTCGCTGATGGTGGTATCGGCCAAGTTGGGCATCAACTTTGTGGCTTGCGGCCCCAAGGAGAATATGCCTGACGAGGAATTGGTGGCAACGTGCCGCGCGATCGCGAAGGAGAATGGCTGCACCATCACCCTCACCGACGACGTGGAGCAAGGGGTGAAGGATGCCGACGTGATTTACACCGACATCTGGGTGTCGATGGGCGAGGCTCCCGATCTATGGGAGAAGCGCATAAAGCTGCTCAGCCCGTATCAGGTGAACGAGGCGGCAATGGCCAAGGCAAAGCCTGACGCAATCTTTATGCACTGCCTGCCGTCGTTCCACGACCTCGAGACCACCATCGGCCGTGAGATTTACGAGAAATTCGGCCTTAAAGAGATGGAAGTGGCCGACGTGGTGTTCCGCGGAAAGCAGTCGCGTGTGTTCGACGAGGCTGAGAACCGTATGCACACCATCAAGGCGGTAATGTATGCGACACTGAAGTGATGGAAGATGTTTCTTCGATGTAAGATGTAAGATGTGAGATGTGGGGGAGGTTGTCGGACGGATAGAAGCACATCTTCCATCTTCCATCTTAAATAGTTATAAATATGATTGAAAAATGAAGAATAAGCGACTTGTAATAGCCCTTGGTGGCAACGCATTGGGCAAGACGCCGGAGGAGCAGTTGCGCCTTGTGGGCGTGACGGCGTCGACGATAGTCGACCTGGTGGAAGAAGGCTACGACGTGGTGGTGGGCCATGGCAACGGTCCGCAGGTGGGAATGGTCAATCTGGCGTTTGAGTTCGCCGCCGGCAATGGCGGAGGCACTCCAGCTATGCCTTTTCCCGAGTGCGGCGCCATGACTCAGGGCTACATCGGCTACCATTTGCAGCAGGCGATACAACGCGAGCTCGCCCGCCGCGGCCTTGACCGACCGTGTGCCACCGTGGTCACGCAAGTGGTGGTTGACCCCGCCGACGAGGCGTTCTCTCACCCCACTAAGCCCGTGGGAATGTTCTATAGCAAGGACGAGGCCGACGCCATCGTTGCCCGCACCGGCTACACCTTTGTGGAAGATGCCGGTCGAGGCTATCGCCGAGTGGTGCCCTCGCCGCTGCCGGTAAAGATAGTCGAGTTGCCCGTGGTTGAGCAACTTGTTGAGCACCACAACGTTGTTATAACCGTGGGCGGTGGAGGCATACCCGTGATGGAGAAGAGCGATGGCAACTACGAGGGTGTGGCTGCCGTGATCGACAAGGATCGCGCCAGCGCCCGGCTCGCTCTCGACCTTCATGCCGATATGCTGGTGATACTCACCGCAGTAGAACGGGTGTCAATCAACTATCGTAAGGCCGACCAGCATGACCTCGAGAGCATGACCGCGGCCGAGGCTCGAGACTATATAGCCGCGGGCCACTTCGCGCCCGGCAGCATGCTTCCCAAAGTGGAGTCGTGCTTGCAGTTTGTCGAAGCCACCGGAGCGCCGGCGCTCATCACGTCGCTCGAGCGCGCCCGCGAGGCGTTGCAAGGCACTACCGGCACCCGCATCGTGCCGTAAAAATGATATTTTACAGTTAATAATGCGTAAATAAAACTAAATAAAGTTAAACTTTTTACACCTTACGCGTTTTTCTTATAAAAATAAGGTTGAAAAGTTGTCGGTATGGCGAATAATGTCTACCTTTGCAGTGCATTTTCGTTACATAGTGAACGAGGGGGCCCGGGGCGGCTTCCTCGTTTTGTATAAAATATAGGATATGATAGACGTAAAATTGATGACCCAAGTGGTGGAAAAATACATAGCCGGGAGCGAATTATTCCTTGTGGGCATCGACGTTGACCAAAAGGACGGCGTCGTAGAGGTGACACTCGATAGCATGGGCACGGTGACGATTGACGACTGTGTGGCGGTGAACGATGCCATACTGGCGGCGTTCGACCGCGACCGCGAGGACTTCGAGCTCACCGTGGGCAGCTACAGCATCAGCGACCCGTTTGTGGTAGTTCCGGCCCATTACCTGAAGAATGTGGGCAACGAGGTGGAAGTACTCACCGCCGACGGCCGCAAGCTCAAGGGCACGCTCAAGAGCGCCGACGACGATGGCTTCACCGTGGTCACCACGGCCAAGATTAAGCCCGAGGGCAAGAAACGTCCCGAGCTGGTGGAGGTTGACAACCGTTTGCAATACAACGAAATAAAATATACAAAAAATATCATCAAATTCTAAACAATCAACATGGCTAAGAGAGTTGAAAAGGTCGATATGGCCGACCGATTTGCCGAGTTTAAAGAACTCAAGAACATTGACAAAACCACGATGATAAGCGTGCTCGAGGAGTCGTTCCGCAGCGTGATTATCAAGATGTTCGGTAGCGACGAGAACTTCGACGTGATCATGAACCCCGACAAGGGCGACTGCGAGATTTACCAAAACCTCGAGGTAGTGCCCGACGGCGAGGTGGAGAACCCGAACCGACAGATTGGCGTAACCGACGCTCGCAACGACGATGAGAACCCCGACCCCGACTGCGAAGTGGGCGAGGAGCATACCCGCAAGATAGACTTCGCCAGCTTCGGACGTCGCGCGATTCTCAACCTGCGCCAGACGCTCGCCAGCAAAATCCTCGACCTGCAAAAGGACGCTATCTACACCAAGTTTAAGGACCTTGAGGGCGAACTCGTGAGCGGCGAGGTGTACCAGGTGTGGAAGCGCGAGGTACTCTTGCTCGACGACGACAAGAACGAGCTTCTGTTGCCTAAGGATCAGCAGATTCCCACCGATGTCTACCGCAAGGGCGAAACCATTCGCGCCGTGGTACACACCGTCGACAACAAGAATAACAACCCCAAGATTATAGTGTCCCGCACCAGCGAGATGTTCCTGCGCCGCCTCTTCGAGCTTGAGGTGCCCGAGATTCACGATGGCCTGATTTCGATTAAGGCTGTGGCCCGAGTACCGGGCGAGCGCGCCAAGATTGCCGTTGAGAGCTACGACGACCGCATCGACCCCGTTGGAGCCTGTGTGGGCGTAAAGGGAAGCCGAATCCACGGCATCGTGCGTGAGCTGCGCAACGAGAACATCGACGTAATCTCCTATACCAGCAACCCGCAGCTGTTTATCCAGCGCGCGCTCAGTCCGGCGAAGATCTCGTCGATTCGACTCGACGACGAGAATAAGCACGCTGAGGTGTTCCTGCGCCCCGAGGAGGTATCGCTCGCTATCGGTAAAGGAGGCTTGAACATCAAATTGGCCTCGGATCTTGTAGGATACAATATCGATGTCTATCGCGACCTCGAAAGTGAAGGAGAGGAGGATATCTATCTCGATGAGTTTAACGACGAAATCGACGAGTGGGTAATCGAGGCTCTGAAAAACATCGGTTGCGCCACCGCCAAGAGTGTGCTACGCATGCCGCGTGAGGAAATCATCGAGAAGGCCGACCTCGAGGAGGGCACCGTCGACCAAGTGCTCGACATCCTTCGTGCCGAGTTTGAGGAGTAATACACACCTCACGCTCTGTTAGGAATTATTGATTAGAGAGATAAATAATAGGAGGTTTCTCATTTTAAAAACTTAGTTTTCACATTTTATGGGCATAAAGATAAGTAAAGTAGCAAAAGAATTGAACGTGGGCTTGCAGACGATTCGCGACTTTTTCACCAAGAAACGTATGGACGTCGATACCAGCGCCGGCAGCAACAGCCGTATCGACGAAGACGTGTACGACATCCTGGTGAAGGAGTTCAAGCCCGACATGGCTCAGAAGAAGGAGTCCGACAAGTTTACCAGCGAACGCCAAAAGAATCGCAAGAGCGAGGAAGTTAAAGAGATAAAGACCGAGTTGCGTAAGCCCAAACTGGTGGGCAAAATCGATCTGTCGAACCCCGGAAGTCCAATCATCAAACCCGAGGCGGAGAAGGCCGCTGAGCCGGCACCGAGGCCTGAAGAGGTAAAGGATGAGCCGGCAGCTGTAGCTGTCGACCAACCCGTAGTCGAGCCCGAACCAGTCAAGGAGCCCGAACCCGTGGTCGAGCCGGAGCCCGTCAAGGAGCCCGAACCCGTCAAGGAGCCTGAGCCCGTGGTCGAGTCCGCGCCCGACCCCGAACCCGTTATGGCCCCCGAACCTGAGGCAGAGGAGAAGCCGGCTCCCGTAGCGAAGGAGGAGGCAAAGGCTGAAGCGCCTGCCGCTCCCGAGGCGAATGATGAGCTCAAGCCGGTGGAATCCGTCAAGAAAGAGTCCGAAATCTTCACTACCGGCACCGCTGTGCTTAAAACCTCCATTAACGTGGTGGGTAAAATCGACCTCTCGGCAATCAACCAGTCGACACGCCCCAAAAAGAAAACTAAGGAAGAGCGTCGCAACGAGCGCATCGCCAAGGAAAAAGCCCGCCAAGGCGATAGCGAGGGACGCAAGAAACGCAAGCGCATAGGAAAAGAGAAAATCGACATTGAGAAGAGCGCCGCCCAGATTCAAAACAACGCGGCCGCCGGCAAGAATGCCGCCTCCAAGAACGAATCAAAGAAGAAGAAAGACAAGAACAAACGTCCGTTCAAAGCCGAGGTGAGCGAGGAGGACGTACAGCGTCAAGTAAAAGAGACGCTCGCCCGCCTCACCACCAAGACACAGAAGAAGAGCGCCAAGTGGCGCCGCGAGAAGCGCGAGGCAGTGCGCGAAGAGGAACGCGAAGAGGCTGCCGCAGCTTTGGCCGAGATGAAGACGCTTAAGCTCACCGAGTTCGTTACCGCCAACGACCTTGCGGCAATGATGAATGTGCCCGTAACCAAGGTAATAGGCACCTGCATGAACTTGGGAGTGATGGTGTCAATCAACCAGCGCCTCGATGCCGAGACCATCAACATTGTGGCCGAGGAGTTCGGTTTCAAGACCGAATACGAGAGCGCCGAGGTGGCCGAAGCAATACACGAGGAGGAGGATCGTCCCGAGGATTTGCAACAGCGTCCGCCGGTAGTGACCGTAATGGGTCACGTGGACCACGGTAAGACCTCGCTGCTCGACTACATTCGCAACACCAATGTAATCGCCGGTGAGGCGGGTGGCATCACCCAGCACATAGGCGCTTACAACGTGAAGTTGCCCAACGGACGTCGCATCACCTTCCTCGACACCCCGGGTCACGCGGCGTTCACCGCCATGCGTGCGCGTGGTGCCAAGGTGACCGACATCGTAATCGTAATCGTCGCCGCCGACGACAGCGTTATGCCGCAGACCGTAGAGGCACTGAGCCATGCCAGCGCCGCCGGAGTGCCCATTATCTTCGCTATCAACAAGATTGACAAGCCCGGTGCCAATCCCGATAAGATTAAAGAGGAACTTGCCAACATGAACTATCTCGTAGAGGAGTGGGGCGGCAAGTATCAGAGTCAGGACATCAGCGCCAAGAAAGGTATAGGCGTGGAGGAACTGATGGAGAAGGTTATCCTTGAGGCTGATATGCTCGACCTCAAGGCTAACCCCAACCGCAAGGCCACCGGCTCGGTGATCGAGTCGTCGCTCGACAAGGGTCGCGGCTATGTGGCCACAGTCCTGGTCGACAACGGTACGCTCAAGGTGGGCGACATCGTGCTCGCCGGCACTAACTATGGTAAGGTGAAGGCGATGTTCAACGAGCGCAACCAGCGCATCAAGGAGGCCGGCCCGTCGTCGCCCGCCTTGGTGCTCGGCCTTAACGGCGCTCCCACCGCCGGCGATAAGTTCAACGTGATGGACACCGACCAGGAGGCACGCCAGATAGCCACCAAGCGCGAGCAGCTGCAACGCGAACTTTCGCAACGCACCATGAAGCGCCGCGGCCTCGACGACATCGCTCGCCTGCGCGCTCTCGGCGAGTTCCACGAGCTGAACATCATTGTCAAGGGCGACGTGGACGGTTCTATCGAGGCGTTGAGCGATTCGCTCATCAAGCTGTCTACGCCCGAGGTGCAAGTGAATGTAATCCACAAGGCTGTGGGCGCTATCAGCGAGAGCGACGTTACGCTCGCCGCTGCCAGCGATGCCTACATCGTGGGCTTCCAGGTGCGTCCCAGTGCCGATGCCAAGCGCCTCGCCGCGCAGGAGGGTGTCGATATCCGCATCTACTCTATCATCTACGATGCCATCGAGGAGGTGAAGAGCGCAATGGAGGGTATGTTGTCGCCCGAAATCAAGGAAGAGGTGATAGGTACCGCCGAGGTCAAGGAGGTATACCACATCAGCAAGGTGGGAACCATCGCCGGCGCGCAGGTAAAGGAAGGCAAGCTCAAGCGCCCGTGCAAGGTGCGTGTAATTCGCGACGGTATCGTAATCTTCACCGGCAACCTGGCATCGCTCAAGCGCTTCAAGGATGACGCCAAGGAGGTTGCAACAGGCTTCGAGTGCGGTTTCTCTATCCAGAGCTACAACGACCTCGTGGTGGGCGACCTGGTGGAGGCGTTCGAGGAAGTGGAGGTTGCAAAAACCCTCTAATTTATGGTTTTACAGCTATTTGTGTCGAAAATAATACGTTTTTCGCTGATTTTGATTGCGCTGAGCACAGCATTATCGATGCCGGCTCAGGTGGAGAAAGAGGTGACAATCACCGCCGGCGGCGTCACACTCGCCGGCACCCTCACGCTACCCGCCAACGCCACGGCACCGGTGCCGGCGGTAGTGCTTGTGACGGGTAGCGGCACGCAGGACCGCGACGAGACCCTGCTCGGGCACAAGCCGTTTGCCGTTATAGCGCACTATCTCGCCGACAACGGCATTGGCTCGCTGCGTTACGACGACCGCGGCGCCGGCGCTTCCTCGCCGCTGAAGGGCGATGAGACCACACTCGACTATGCCGGCGACGCACAGGCGGCTCTCGCATTCCTGCGGCTCTGCGACGGCGTCGACGCCAAGCGTTGCGGTTTTATAGGTCATAGCGAGGGCGGCACAATAGCTATTATCAATGCCGCCGCCGTGCACGCGCCTGTGCACCCCGCCTTTATCGTTACTCTTGCGGCACCCGCCCTGCCGGGCAAGCAAGTGCTAATCGACCAGAACCTCGATATTGGTAAGGTAGCGGGCATGACTATGACCGCCGAGCAGCAACAGGCACTCACGGCAATGTTCGACCATATCGCCACCATCGGCAATCCGCTTCGGCTCACAGCGGCGCTCATGCACGATATATCCATAGTGTCGCCGCAGTATCCGCCGCAAGTGGTTGAGCGGCAAATCGCCGCAATGACATCGCCATGGTACCGCTTCTTTGTGAAATACGATCCCACAGCCGAGCTCAAAACCATCACTTGCCCCGTGCTCGCCCTTTATGGCGAATTCGACCTGCAAGTGCGGGCGAGTGGCAATGCGGCGGCGATGCGGGCCAAATGTCCGAAAGCCACGGTAATAACACTGCCAGGGCACAATCACCTTTTCCAGAGGTGTGCCGGTGCCGCCGAAGGCCTCAACTATGCCGCCATCAAGGAGGATATCTCCGACAAGGCTCTAACCACCATCGCCGATTGGATCAAACAACAATAAACAAACATTAATAAACGAATAACGGGAAACGAGACAATGTACTATCTAAAGAAAACTCTTGAAATATCGTCGTGCCATCAATTGCACCTCGACTACGACAGCAAGTGTGAGAACATTCACGGCCACAACTGGATGATCGACGTCTATTGCCGTGCTGAGGAACTGGATCACAATGGCATGGTGGTCGATTTCACCCTAATCAAAGAAATTGTGCATAAGCGCCTCGATCATCAAAACCTTAACGAGTTGTTGCCGTTCAACCCCACAGCTGAGAATATCGCGCGATGGGTAGTTGACAATGTGCCCAACTGCTATCGTGCCGACGTGTGGGAGTCGCGCGACAACAAGGCAAGTTACGTGCGTGAATAACACAAAACCAGACACGATGTACAAAATCAACGAGATATTCTACTCACTGCAAGGCGAGGGCGCGAACACCGGCACGGCAGCCGTGTTTGTGCGCTTCAGCGGATGCAACCTTCAATGCGAGTTCTGCGACACCGACCATGCCGAGGGCAAGCTGATGACGGCGCTCGACATTGTCGACGCCGTCGCGCGTTATACCGCGGCGCCACTGGTGGTGCTCACCGGAGGCGAACCGGCGCTCTTTATCGACAACGACCTCGTGTCGCTGCTACACGACACCGGTAAAACCGTTGCTATCGAAACTAACGGCACATCCTTTCTGCCAGTGGGTATCGACTGGGTGACGCTATCGCCCAAGACAGGCGTCGAGGGCGGTGAGCTCAAGCCGTTGATACTCTCACGATGCAACGAGCTGAAGGTGGTGTACACGGGTCAAGACCTGTCGCAGTACGACCATATCACGGCCGAGCATCGCTTCCTGCAGCCGTGCTACGTCGACGATGAAGAGCAGCGCCGCCACAATATCGACATCACCGTAGAGGCGGTGAAACAGCACCCCGAGTGGCGACTGTCGCTTCAAACACATCGCCTGATAGGCATTCGTTGACTTATTCTCTAACTCCACTAAAAACATATAATTATGGCAAAAAAACGAAATACTACAGCTCAGGAGCGACGCGTGCTTCACGAGCAAGTGATAAACTACTTCAACCAAGTAAACGACAACAGCCTCCATAACTATAAGCAAGTGGCTGGCGCTATCGGCGCCCACACTCCGCGCCAGCGCTCGCTGGTGGTGGAGATTTTGCAGCATCTGGCTGCCGACGGCTTCATCAACGAGGTGGAGGCAGGGCGCTACAAGCCCGCTCGCCGCTCGATGGTGGAGCTGGGCACTTTTGCCCGCCGCAGCAACGGCAAGAACAGCGTCACCCTCGATAGCGACGAGAGCCGCACCCCCATTCTGGTGGCGGAGCGCAACTCGATGCACGCCCTCAACGGCGACCGCGTGATGGTGCACTTGAGCGCCGCGCGCGAGGGGGTGGAGCCGGAGGCTGAGGTAATCAAGATAGTCGAGCGCAAGGAGCAAGTGTTCACCGGCACGCTCAACGTCAAGAAATACTATGCCATTCTCTCGACCGACAGCAAATTTCTCGCCACCGACATCTTCATCCCTCTTGAAGGACTGGGCAAGGCGCAGACCGGCGACAAGGTGGTGGTGCGCATTGTTCAGTGGCCCGACGGCTCCGACAGTCCTATGGGCGAGATTGTCGACATCCTGGGTAAAGCCGGCGAGAACGATGCCGAAATCCACGCCATCCTGGCTGAATTCGGACTGCCCTATAAGTATCCCGAGAATGTTGAACGGGCCGCCAAACGCCTTGATGCCGGCATCACCGACGAGGAAGTGGCGCGCCGTCGCGATATGCGTGGCGTAACCACCTTCACCATCGACCCCGCCGACGCCAAGGACTTTGACGATGCCCTGTCGATAGAGAAGCTGCCCAACGGACATTGGGAGATAGGAGTTCATATCGCCGACGTGAGCCACTACGTAACGCCCGGCTCGGTGATCGACAAGGAGGCACGCGAGCGGGCCACTTCGGTGTATCTGGTCGACCGCACCGTGCCCATGCTACCCGAGCACCTGTGCAACTATATCTGCTCGCTAAGGCCGCATGAGGACAAGCTCACCCACTCGGTAATCCTTGAGATGGACGATAGTGCCAAGGTGGTGCGTTACACCATCTGCCACACCGTCACCAACAGCGACTATCGTTTCGCCTACGAGCAGGCACAAGAGATACTCGAAACGGGCAAAGGGCCGCTTGCCGAGGAGCTGCTGACGCTCGACCGCCTGGCAAAGCTCTTGCGCGAGAAGCGGTTTGACGACGGTAGTGTGGCTTTCAACCGTGTGGAAAAAGGTTTTATCACCGATGAGAAAGGCCACCCCACCGAGGTGGTGCTGCATGAGTCGAAAGACGCCAACAAACTCATTGAGGAGTTCATGTTGCTGGCTAACCGCAAGGTGGCCGAGCATATAGGAAAGGTGAGCGGCAAACAAAAGCCCAAGGCTATGGTTTATCGCGTCCACGGCGAGCCCGACATGGAGAAGTTGCAGAACGTGGCGGAGGTGGCTTCGCACTTCGGCTACAAGCTTCGCACCAAAGGGTCGCGCCGCGACATCAACCGCAGTATAAACCGTATGCTCACCGACGTTAAGGGTAAGAGCGAGGAGGAACTGCTCTCGCTGCTCGCCATTCGCTCTATGGCAAAGGCGGTGTATTCAACCGAGAACGTGGGGCACTACGGCCTCGCTTTCGACTTCTATACCCATTTCACATCGCCCATTCGCCGCTACCCCGACCTGATGGTGCACCGCTTGCTCGACAAGTATGCCGTGAAGGGCGCGCGTAGCGTCAACGTCGACAAGCTCGAGAACGAGTGTCAGCACTGCTCGAGCCAGGAGCAGTTGGCCGCCAATGCCGAGCGCGCTTCCATCAAGTTTAAGGAGGTGGAATACATGGGCGACCGGCTCGGTGAGGTGTATGACGGCAAAATCAGCGGCGTTACCGAGTGGGGTATCTACGTCGAGCTCGACGACAACCACTGCGAGGGCATGGTGCCCGCACGCGACCTCGACGACGACTTCTACGAATACGACGAGAAGAACATCCTGTTGCGCGGACGCCGCACGGGCCATAAGTATCAGCTTGGCGACCGTGTCACAATACAAGTGGCTCGCGCCAACCTCGTCACCAAGCAGCTCGACTTTGTGGTGGTCAACAAGCAAAATCCGGCCGGCACTCACCGCATCGACAGCGAGCCCATCACCTACCAAAGCCAGATGGAGCGGCAGACGCTGCAAGACCGCCAGCGCGCGCAATACGAGGGTGGCACGGCCAGCCGTCGACAGAAACGCGGACACCGTGGCAACTCGACCCGGCGCAACGCCGTGGCGGGCGGTGGCAAGGCCACACGCGGAGCCGGACGCCGCCGTAGCGCCGGCAAGGGTGGCAAAGGCGGTAAGGGCGGTAACCGCCGCGGCCGTAAGAATTAGCGCATTAACGTGTAACAATATATGACTTATCAAGGCCTATTAATAGGATTGGGAACTTTCCTGATCATTGGCGTCTTTCATCCGATAGTGATTAAGGCGCAGTATTATTTCGGCACCGGCTGCTGGTGGGTGTTTCTGCTCGCCGGCATTGCCGCGGTGGCGGGCTCGCTGTTTGTTGGCAATCTGCTGGCTTCGGCATTGCTTGGAGTGACCGGCTTTTCGTGCTTCTGGAGCATCCTTGAGGTTTTTCAGCAGGAGAAACGGGTGGAGCGCGGCTGGTTCCCGCGCAACCCTAAACGCGTGAAGAAATGAGGCGACTGCAAATTATACTGCTTGCGGCCCTGACGGCATTGGCTACGGTGGCGCAACCGCTACCGCCCGACAGTGTGCTGCGCGACATGGCGGCACGAGTGCTGATGGTGGGCTTCACCGGCAACAGCATCGACGACAACAGCCCCGCCGCCCACTATGTGCGCGACCTGCACGTGGGAGGCATCATACTCTTCGACATCGACCTCACCGGCACGGCGAAGATCGGTTCGCGCAACATCACCTCGCCCGAACAGCTGCACCGCCTCACCTCGCAGCTGCACGCCTACGCCGGCGACCGCTATCGCCTGCTCATCGCCGTAGACCAGGAGGGGGGACGCGTGTGCCGCCTCAAGACGCAATACGGTTTCAGCCCCACCGTGAGCGCGCGCTACCTCGGCACCGTCGACAATCCCGACACCACGGCTCTCTATGCCTCGCGCATAGCCCGCGAGCTCGCCTCGATGGGCATCAACGTCAATCTCGCGCCCGTGATCGATGTGCACAATCCGCTTTGTCCACCCCTTGGCAAGATTGACCGTTGCTTCTCGGACGACCTCGACGTGATAGGGCGCAACGCGCTCATCACCATCGCCCGGCATGCCGACGAGGGCGTGCTCTGCGTAGCCAAGCACTTTCCCGGCCACGGCAACGCCACCGCCGACAGCCACTATGGCCTCGTGGACGTATCGCGCACGTGGCAACCCTACGAGCTCGAGCCGTATCGCTACCTTATTGCTCATAAGAGTCTGGACGCCGTGATGACGGCTCACGTCTACAACAGTAACATCGACCCCGACTACCCCAGCACGCTCTCACACAAGACGCTTACCGGCGTGCTGCGCGAGCAATTAGGCTTTGAAGGGCTTATCATCACCGACGACCTCTACATGGAGGGCATAATCGACCATTACGACATTCGCGAGGCGATAGCGCTCGCACTCAACGCCGGCACCGACATCCTGCTGGCCGGCAACAATATCACCACCGGCTTCGAGGCCGACCGCCCCGACAAGATGATCGACATCATTGTCGACCTGGTAAAGAGCGGCACCGTGCCCTACGAGCGCCTGCTCGACGCCAACCGGCGCATCGACGCTATTGGATGTCTTCGATGTAAGATGTAAGATGTTTATTTGTAACGAGAAACGGAAATGAGATACTTAGCGATTATTCTGGCGATAGTGCTGGCGATGCCCGGCACCTTTGCCGCCACCAAGAAGAAACAAACGTCGAAGAACGCTGCCGCCACCGCCGTAGCGCCTAAGGGCAAGAACGGCAAGCAGTACTTCGTAGTGATCAACAAGCGCGACCTCAAGCTGCGCGTCTACGACCCCAACGGCGGCGACACGCTGCTCGTCAAGGAGTACGATGTGTGCCTGAGTAAGAACAAGGGGCAGAAACAGCGCCGTGGCGACATGAAGACGCCCGAGTCGCCCGACGGCCGTCCGTTCACCATCAGCATGATTCAGGACGCCAGCGGCTGGAAGCACGACTTCCGTGACGGCCGCGGTAGCATTCGCGCCTACGGACATTGGTTCCTGCGCCTTGTTACGCCCGGGCACTCCGGCATCGGCATCCACGGCAGCACCAACAACGAGAGCTCGGTTCCGGGCCGCGCCAGCGAGGGTTGCATACGGCTTCGCGATGCCGAGATTATCGACCTCAAAGAGAATTACGCCTACGTGGGAATGCCGGTCACCATCCGGCCCGAGGGTGCCGCTCCGCTCCCCTTCGAGCAACGGCTCCTGCCTCGCGCCAAATAGAGCGTAAATCCAATTTGATTAATAGAGAAGTCGGCTGACAATCATTGAATTGTCAGCCGATTAATTGTACCCCGGCAGGGAATCGAACCCTGATTTTAGGTTTAGGAAACCCACGTTCTATCCATTGAACTACCGGGGCCTTTGTCGCCAAAGGCGCCGCAAAGTTACAACTTTTTACTGAAAAAATAATAATCCCGGCCAAAAATTCTCCGCAACCTCTCAAAATGACGGTATAAGCGGGCGGCGTTGGCGTGATACAGGTTGCACACATCTGTAATTTTCAATCTTACATTTTGCGTGGTTTGTTAATTTGTTCGAAAAATAGTGCAATTTTTTTTGGTGGTTTTGGTTATAATTTGTAATTTTGTGGGCTTAACTATCAACATTGTGATGGGAATGAGTTGCATAGAATAATCATAAACTACTAATAGATAACTAATTACATATTCTGAATTATGAGAAAAAACTTACTCTCCATGCTTGCTGTGGCCGCGGTGGCATTGTTTGCCGCCTCGTGTAGCAACGAAGAACCGTCGGCCGCCATCGAGCAGAATCCTGTAAACGAGGATGTTGTGATTGCCGACAACGTGGTGGTACTCAGCCACGAGAACGGCCTGACCGCTCCCGACGTTAACATCGTGAGCGCCGACAGCGCTACCATCAGCGTTAACAACGGCTACCTCAACCGCGAGGGCGTGACCCTGAGCAAGGGCGACGCCGTGTGCATCTGGCGTGCCGTCGACGAGTTGCCGTTTGTTCGCATTGTCGACAATGTGACTAACGATGGTGCCAACACCACCATCACGAGCCATGCCGGCACTGTCGCCGACCTCATCAAGGACGGTGAGCTGACCATGAGTTGCGAGAACTACGTGAATCCGAACGCTGAGGCCGACGCGCGCTATGTGAGCGACGACAACACTTATCACCCCGCCGTGGTAATCCTCGAAGGAGAGGAGAGCGCTTACGCCACCGCCGAGGAGATTGCCTCGCGCGCCTTCGAGATTGACCGCATGTTCCAGCTCTACGACAAGACTATCGCGGTGAACAAGACGTTTGCCACCAAGAACGGTGAGCTCATGTTCCGCATCAACAGCGGCTATGTGCGCCCACAGTTCGACCTCGACTTCTATCTGCGTATCGAGAGCTTCAAGATTCAAGACTTCCACGCCTACGCTATCGGCCGCCTCGACGTGAGTCTGCCGATGACGTTCACAATTGACGTTGAGAAGCAGTACGATGTCGAGAATACACTTATCGACAAGGAGTTTGTGATCGACAAGGAGTTGTTCAACTCTCCGAAGCTGAGCTTCATCTTCAAGATTGGTGTAGTGCCCGTTACCATCACGGTGAACGCCGGTATCGACCTGAAGGCTCACTTCGATGCTGCCGCCCATTTGGAGGCCTCGCTGCCCTTCCGCTACAACGGAGAGCTGACCATCGGTCCGAAGTATAACGCCAGCGCCGGTTGGTCGCTGTATCGCGACTTCAAGCAGACCCGTAGCTCGGTATTGAAGGATCTCAAGGTTGACGGTGAAGCCCACGCCAACGCCGATGCCGCCATCTATGCCCGTCTGAAGGCCAGCGTCTACGGCAGTGTCGGTCCGCAAGTGAAGGTAGGTCCGCACATCACTGCCGGTATTCTGGTCGAGGGTTCGTACACCGATCAGTACCTCCAAGTGCAGTCGAAGGGTGTGTTCGCAATAGAGGGCAGTGCCGGCGCCGGTATCGAGATCCTGGGTTACAATCTGAAGGACTGGAACAAGGACTTCACCATCTACAAGACGAACTTGTGGAACTGGACGAAGAGTTTACCGGCCGGCGAGACGAGTCTCTGACCCCAGTCGCACGTCTAACGTATCAAGCCTCGCGCCCTACGGCGCGGGGCTTTTTGTCGGCACTTGTCGGCGGTGGCGTGCGCGATTTATGGTAGGACAACTAATTTGCAGCAACGAATTAACACGAATTTTCACGAATTATTTGTCAGCGAATTTGGCGAATTATTTTTTGTTTGGGTGGGACAGTGGGGGCGGGTGTCAATTGTTGAGTCGACGCGTGCCGCCCCTACAGGTGGCGGGTGGGACAGTGGGTGTGGGGGTACTCCTAAGCGCCGGAGGCGCTTAGGAGTTCAGGCAGGAGGCAAGCGCGTAGCGCGCAGCCCCTGTGTCGGGG
>JAFVDY010000078.1 GCA_017478265.1 Muribaculaceae bacterium
GAAAGAAGCATTTAGAAGAATTATTGAGAGAATTAAGGAACTTGCCCCATTCAAGGTCAAAGATAAGACCACAGGCAAGACTAAGGCCAGCAGTGACAAAAACGCCCCTGAGGATTGGGCTATGACCATTGTGACTGATGCTAAGTCTTTGAACTATTATTTCTGTAGTTTCGGCGGTGAAGCGGTGTACATCTATATCAACACCCACTGGCAGAAAATATCCAACTACGAACTAAAGGTATTCTTGAAGGAATGCTTATGCTCGCTGCTAGAAGATGATGTGAAGGGCAGCAAAAGGAAGGATGTCGAAGAACTGGTGAAACAATTCCCATATACCACTATGTATCTCAACGTTCAGCCCGCTAAGAACAAGATCAATTTTCTCAACGGCACACTTGATTTGGTTGGTCGAAACTTCAATACACAACACAATCCCCATGATTTCATGAGGTATGTTCTGCCATACGACTTCGACAGCCAGGCTACTTGCCCTATGTTTATGAACTATCTGAATCGTGTTGTTCCCAATACCGATGTCCAGAACGTCTTGGCGGAGTATATAGCATGGCTGTTCACCGACATTAAGCTCGAGAAGGTGATGTTCCTCTATGGTTCGGGGTGTAACGGGAAGAGTGTGTTCATTGACATTGTGGAGGCTCTAGTGGGTAAAGATAATATCTGCCACGAATCAATCACCGACATGTGTGGAGACAATGGGGGAAACCACAGAAGCAACATCGTCGGGAAGCGGCTCAATACCTGCTCTGACGTGGCACCTAATGCACTCAATGGCGACTTGTTCAAACGACTTGTAAGCGGAGAGCCTATCAGTACAAAGGTTCTATATCAAGACGTGAGTTCTACCACTGACTATGCCAAGATGTTGTTCAGCCTTAACGAGTTACCTAAGACTAACGACCTCACTAACGGTTACTTCAGGCGGCTATTGATCATTCCCTTCAAAGTGCAGATTCCGAAGAGTGAAATCAATCCCAATCTGGCCAAAGAGATCATCGGCAACGAACTTCCAGGCATAATGAACTGGGTACTGAAAGGGTATACTAGATTGATGCAGAACCAGACATTCACCCACTCCAGTGTCATTGACAGGGAATTAGAACTCTACAGAAACAAATGCTTGAAAAAAGGCAATTCCAAAACCACTCCATTAATCATTCTTCCACCTGGCTTTACGATGGAATAGTTAATTATCTTATTTTTAACTTGATAGATACTATTATTGCACTACAGTTAAGGTAGTCGTCACTTATTCTATCATATCTTTATCATATACAATATTAGTGTGGTGTCATTTTTATTTAGTAGTTTATAATATATATTATTTTTTTAGGTTAACCTACTGCCACCACTTGCTGAACACACCACTTGACACAAAGAAAAAAATGAGACAGCCGGCATTAAAACCGACTGTCTTTTTACTTTGTAATCGTTAAAGTTACTCCCATAGAAGAAAGCTTGTTCTGTAAGCTTTTGTATGCACTTCGTCGATGTTTTCTTCTTCTGGGACAGATTGAAGCCAACTCTTGTAGTTTCATTTGCATGCAAAAACCAGGAGAAAAAGGCCTGCCATCATAGAGTGAATCCTGTAACCTACGAATATCTTCTTCCAGATCAATCTTGGGCCCTAAACGAGATTCACTCTTTCTGTACTGAACAACAGGTAAACTAGCAAAAACATTACCCTGTTGCTTTGCCTCATCTTCACCTATCGACGAAAATAAGGCTTGAATTAATTGATAAAACATTGTCATACATGAGGTTATGATTAACGACTCAGCTGCGTTTCCATTATTTCAAAACGACATATTGACTCCAAAGAACTAATCTATACTGCTGGATGGCCCAAAAAGTTTTCAACAATATGATGAAAACGCCAAATGGTTCAAAAAAAATAGTATCTTTGAAATTTATAGTAAGAGTTACTCTTACTTATCCAGCAAGAGACCATTGTTGATCACCTTTTCATTTTTTGTGCTTTGGTCAGCTAGCTGGAGCTTCGTCGGAGTTTTTACGAAAATAAAATTTTAATAGTAGTGTTACAATGTCAAGAAAGAGAAAAAAGAGTAAGGCAAAAAGATGATTGATATGCCACCTCTCCCCAAAGCAGTATATTTACTGTTTCTTCGACATCCAGAGGGTATCAGGTTCAAATACTATCAGGAAGAACTCACTGCCATCTATCACAGCATGAAGAAGCGAACTCAGGCAAAGAAGAAGGTGCAACGGAGTATAGCTGACCTTACAGACCAGACCTGCAATCCGACTTGAATCGGGCCAAATAACTCGCTATGTCCTCTTCGGTAAATCTCGGTGATCGACCAACGTAGCGGGTTGGCGTTATGTAACCGAGATTGCGATGGCGCTTGAGCGTGGCCTTCGAAATTTTCAGCTGCTGGCACACATCATCTATCGAGTAGAGACTAGCGGCTTGCTGCATTACGTCCTTTGCGCAAGACGCATCAGCAGCCATGACCAAGCCTCTTTCCTCGAGTACATCAACCACCTTGTCGGCAACCATCGATGCGAGTTCTTCCATTATGTTCATAAAATCGCTCATTTTCGCTGCAAAGATAAAGTGGATATTTGACTTCGATTGGGGGATTTTAAAGCATAATTAAAACCATTCTCCCCCACTTGGAATCTTGCCTATCGAGATTGAAGGTCATCCCAAAATCGGCTGCAAGGTGAGAGAATTGCGAAAAACAAAATTAGGGGAGTACACGCGGTTTTTAGTAACGTGTTCCCCCCCACAATATTAATCTATTGATGAGCAAGCGGATTAGTCAAAAATCTTCAGGATTGGTATTTTAATCTCATCGTGTATGGCTCGGTATCTCTCGAACGCACGGCTTCCGGGGCTATGACCCGTCATTGATGAAATAAGTGCTGGGTCCTGTACCTTAGCATACAGGTTGCCGATAAAATTGCGGCGAGCCATGTGCGACGATGCTTTCTCCCAAATGGGGTGTTGTTCTTCAAGGCGAGTCCTCGTGTTCAAGGTGGTAACTATTCTATTGATTCCGGCAAGCCTGAGCATTTCCTTGATAGCCTTATTGTATTTTTGCTCACAGATGAACGGCATCAGACTGATGCGGCTATCCGACTTGTAGCGGTTGATGATTTCTTTAGCACGTCCCGTAAGCGGCACTCGCACAACGGACCCTTTGTCGTGGATTGTCTTGCCGGGGATGTACTCGATAGCGTCATTCACGAGATTAGAGGCGGTCAAACCGTAGAAGTCCCCAACTCGCATCCCCAGATTACTCTGCAGCACAAAGATGTCACGTTGGATTGCCAGTTTCGGGTGCTTGGAAAAATCAAACTGATAAAGCCGGTTCAACTCGTCAAGCGTCAAGTAGAATGGTGTGCCGTACACGCACCCCTGTAGTTGAATTGTCGAGAATGGGCTCTTATCAAGCAAACCTGTCTTTACGCACCAGTTGAACATAATCCTAAACCTCTTCATTATGGAGTAAATAGTGTTGCCGCCTCGCGCCCTGGGAGGTTGAGACTTTGGCTCGTTACGATAGATGTGTTGATACTTTTTCTTGCAGAGCCCATTATCGAAGAATGTGTGCTCAATTTGTAGGAAGTTCTTGAAATTATCAAGGTCTGTACTTGTCCACTCATTAAGCCGAATATTCCTCTTTATATAAAGCATGAATCTCTTGACGGTGCGCATGGTCACGTCCATATGCGCTTCGCACTTGGTGTCGGCGCTTTTCGCCTTGATGAATGCCTTGAATGCCTCAATTGTATCCTCTCCTTGATTCGAGTTGCTTTCAGCGTGTAAGATAGATGCGTCAACTTGAGGGTCGTCAACTTTACGAAACTCAGCTATTTCCTTGAGCCAGAAGTACTTGTCAGCCCATTGAGGGGCCTCAATGCATTCCGACTTGAGGAAATTAGCCAATTCTTCAATCTCAGCTTGAAGTTGTGAGAGGCGCTTCTGCTCCTCTCCATGCATACGAGGGATGATGAGTTTACCCTTGGCGGAGTTCCATGCCGTCTGAGGGACCCAGATGTTCGTGTGCAAGCGATATGAATGTTTGCGATCGTAACTAAATCGAACAATCAGCTCCGATGTGCTGTTACGTTCCTTCTTGGAAATTTCAAATTTAGTAGTAGCCATATAAATTATTTATCAATAAACGATGCAAAGTTATTTACTCTGTATGACTTGATTCGGGGGATTTTTTGTCGATTCTTATAGGGATTTCCCCCGTTGGGCCAGTAAAGTTAAAAACAAAAAAATGGTTGTCAAAATGACAACCGAAATTGAACTCTGATGATTCCAAGTGAACCTTGGTGAATAGCCAAACTTGTTTAATTAACTGAATGTCAACTATTTTGTACGGTTCATTTAGCATCATCAAGGCTTATTCCCTCATTCCTGGAGGTACCACTAAACGTCTCGACAACAAACGGTTGCCGAGGCGTTTTGTTTTCCGACACGTCATTCGCCTTCACATCAATGTTATCACAATTTTAATATTCCCATTCAAGAGTTCCTTAAATCAAGAACTTGTGAAAGTAGTTCTCCCGTTGTGTAGGTTGTTTCTGTATACCATGTGCTCAGTCGCCAGAAAAGATTAATGATAATACATGAGCATTAATGCTTAACTTTGTCTCAAATGATCACGTCTAATAAGCTGACCAATAATAATTGTTCCGCCTACCGGTGGCGGAAAGCGAGCGCCGCGCGGTGAGGCGCGGCGCTGTGCGGTTGGAGTGTGTGCTTCTCTGTTGTGTGGTTGCTTAGAGGTACTTCCAGAACATCTCCGGCAGGTAAATGTTCGGCACGTTCAACGCGTAGCGGAACATCGGAGCAATCTCCTCGGCGCGGAACCCCGCGATGCCGCAGCCGATGGGCGTCACCAGGAACGTCAGCTCGGGGTGAGCCTTAGCATATTTAATGAAGCGGTCCACAGCCTCGTAGATGCCGCGTAAGTCCAATCCCACCGTGGGGATAGCGTAGGTCTGACCCTGCAGACCCTCGGCCTGCCCCCAGATGGCGCCGAAGTGGTCGACCGCCGCGCGTGCCGCGCCGCCGGCATGTGCGCCCTGGGTGTTGCTGCCGAACACGAAGATCTCGCCGCGCTTCAGCTTCGAGATGTGACGCGGTGTCACGCGACCGTTGGCTGCGGCAGAGCTGTCGAAATAGTAGTCGCCCTGGTTGTCCTCTTCGCTCACCATTCTGGTCGCATCGGCGCTTCCGTAGATTTTGGCGAACATCCCTTGACGCAAGCTCGAGCGGCGCTTGCTGCGGCGCTCGCGTTCCCACATCCAGCGGGTGCCCTCCTCTGTCTGCTCAAACTGCAACGCGTTGCTGATGTGCAGAGCGCGGGCGTAGCTGCCGGCATCGATGTTGGCGCCGATAAATGTGAAAATCACGTCGCGCTTCTTCAGCTCGTCGATCAGCGCCACCACTTGCTCGTAGCTATAGCGCCTCGAACTGTTCTCCTCACCGTCGGTGATAATGGTGACGTACGCCATAGTCTCGCCGTCGACAAGTTTCTCGCGCAGAGCCATGAGCGTGTCGCCCATCGCGTCGTACAGTGGGGTCGAACCGCCCGTCTGATAGTCTTCGCCGGTAATCTCCTTCACTTCGGCAATAGGTTTGTCCTCAATCATGTAGTGGTTCTGACGACCCTCAAACAGGTTGATACTCACGTAGTGTTCTTGTGTGTCGGCGTTGTCTTTCTGCATAGTGCGGATGGTCTGGATGGTCTCGTTGCATCCGTCAATGGTCTGACGCGTGATGCAGCTCATCGAGCCACTGGCGTCCAAAACGATAAGGTGATGTACTTTTGTCATAGTTCTAATGTTTTAGTGCGTTTTTTACTTGTATCTCTTTGTCTCGTTACAATTAATATCTAATACTTTGTGTTATACTTGCTTTCGAACTCCTCGAGCAGTTGCCTGAACTCGGCCGGCAACATGGCCTCGGCGCACTCGCGCAACTCGTCGGGCACACCGTAGAATGCCTCGGCAATGCTTCCGGTGATGCACGCCAGAGTGTCGCTATCGCCGCCAAGACTCACCGCGTCGCGTATGCAGTCCTCAAAGTCGGTACCGTCCATGAAAGCCACTATCGCCTGCGGCACCGTGTCCTGGCACGTCGCGCCCCAGCCATAACCGGCGCGTATCGAGTCGCACGTGAAATCGAGGTCGTAGCCAAACTCCCCGGTGATAGAGCGGCGTATTTCGTCCTTTCCCGCTCCCGTGCGAGCCATGTAAATTGCGAGCGCTGTGGCCTGCGCGCCCTTGATGCCCTCGGGGTGATTGTGAGTACACTCGGCCGAGGCCTTGGCGGCTGCCAGTGTCGATTCCTTGCTGTCGAATGCCCATCCTACCGGCCCCACGCGCATCGCCGAGCCGTTGCCACACGAGTTGTACGGTTCAAACTCGCCGGTGCGGCTGCCTCTCGTAATCCATACGCTGAACATATTACCGTAGCCGCCCATAGGGCACGGGTGCGCCAGAGCGTAGTCGCAGTACTTCTTGCTAATGTCGCCGCCGTGCAGTATCCAGTCGGCAGTAGCGAAGGTAAGAATGCTGTCGTCGGTGTAGTCGCTATCGGAGCTTATCAGCTCAAATTCTTTTGTTTTGATATTGTCGAACTCGTAGACGCTGCCCACGATGTCGCCTATAATACTTCCTATCATATTCGTTCTTAATTTGTTTAGTAGTTAATAATAATAAGTTGACGACTAAAACTCGAGCCGAAACCCTTTCTGCTTCAATTCGTCGTATTTCGCCTTATTGAAGCTATAGAGATACGCCTCCTTCTTCTGGCTGGGATTGACGCGCTCTTTCAGTTCGTCGAGGATGCCCAAACGACGAAGCTTGTTGTAGAAATTGCGGCGGTCGAAGTGCACGCTCAGGATTGCCTCGTACAGGTTCTGAAGCTCACGCATCGTGAACTTCTCGGGCAACAACTCGAAGCCGATGGGCTCGAAGTGGATTTGGCGGCGGAGCTCTTCGATGGCCTTACGCAAGATGCGGTCGTGGTCGAAGGCGAGTGATGGAACGTCGTCGATGGTGAACCACTGCGCGTCCTCGGCATCGTCGCCGCCTTTCACTTCGGCAATCTTCACCAGAGCGTAGTAGGCGATGGTAATCACGCGCTCGCGGGGGTCGCGCTCTGGCTCGCTGAAGGTGTGCAACTGCTTGATGTAGGCGTCGGTCAGGCCGGTCTCCTCACGCAACTCACGCAACGCGCCCTCTCGCGCGCTCTCGTCCAATTTCAGGAATCCGCCCGGAAACGCCCATTTGCCCTTGTATGGCTCGATGCCACGTTTCACGAGCAGCACTTGCAGCTTGTTGCCGTCGAAACCGAAGATTACGCAGTCGGTAGTGACGCTGGGATGTGGATATTTGTACTGATACATAACTCGTTGATATTTAGTGGAAAATTAAACAATTTCGCTATTGTTGTGTAACTTTTACGCAACAAAGTAACAAAACAATTTTCAGTCCACCAAATATTTTTGCGTAAAAGTTACGCATCAGCTCACTTTTTAACACCTCTTAACAGTCCCCCGTTCTTTTTTCCGTTTCTCATTCCCCGTTTCTCATCCCCCGTTTCTCATTCATTATTTTTAAAACTGCTTCATAAATAAAAATCTGTTGTTTTTCAATGCCGCCCGTCGGGCAAAACGCGGAACGGATTTACAGGTTCATCTCGTTGGTGAGCGTGATCGAGCGCGCATGCAGAGCCTCGCGCAGTTGCTCAAACATCCCTGCGATGTCGGCCTCGCCCTTGGCGCGCACCAGGAAGTTGACGATGGTTGTGCCCTCAGCGTAGTCGTATTTGTAGAACTCGTCGCCACTCTTCACGCCGTGGCTACTCATAATGCGCCGCGCCACCTCAAAGTTCTCGACAATTCCATCGGCCTTGATGCGGATAATCTTCGATTCCCACATCATATTGTTTCGGCGCTCGATGCGCTCAATATTTACAAAGATAAAGATAATCAACAGAGTTGCGATAATGGCGATCATAAACATACCCGCGCCGACAGCCAGGCCCAAGCAAGCCGCCATCCAGATACCAGCCGCGGTGGTGAGTCCGCGCACCGACCCTTTCATCTGGATAATGGCGCCAGCGCCCAGGAAACCCACGCCGCTGACGACCTGAGCCGCGATGCGCCCCGGGTCGCCGTTCTTCAGCCCCATATACTCCTGCGGGATATAAATCGACACGAGCATCGCCAGCGTCGCCCCCATCGAGATGAGAGCGAAGGTTCGCAAACCCGCCACTTGCCCCTTACGTCGTCGTTCAAGACCAATCACCGAGCCTAAAATCATGCTCAACAACAACTTAAACACGGCGCTGGTCCACGTAACGTCGGCGCCCATCACCTCGGTCCAAAGTTCATTCATAGCGGAGTATCGTTTAATTTCCCTTTAATCAAGCACGGGCGACGCTACCGCCGCCCATGCCGTAAAATATTATAAATCTGATGTTTCGCTGTTACGCCGTGACGCGTTCAAGCCATTTAACCATGCCGAACATCACGCCCATCGAGACAAGGCATACGATGAGGAACACGCTCCAGCATATCCACAGAGGCCAAGCGTTGTACATAACCGGCCCGAGCCAGATCAGCAGGTTGCCCAAAGCGGTGGCACCGAGCCACAATCCTTGGCACAAGCCCTGCAGGTGTTTAGGAGCGACCTTCGAGACGAACGACACCCCCAGTGGCGATATAAAAAGCTCGGCAACCGTTAGGAAGAAATAAGTGGCAATCAGCACCCACGGACCGGCCTTAAGCGTTTCCTTGGCGGCAACGTCCATTGCCTTGAACTCGGTGCCCGAGGGATAGCCAGCCCACATTGAGTAAAGCGCAAGGAACAGATA
>JAFVDY010000079.1 GCA_017478265.1 Muribaculaceae bacterium
CCGGCTGTCTCGTCGGGGCTGATGGCGGCCGACGACACCTGAGTGCGTAGCAGGCTGTTTCCTAAACCTTTCCACTCGTAATGGTTGGTGCCCATGAGGTCGAGCAGAGTGGGGTAGACGTCGATTTGACCGAACACGCTCTCGATGCGCCTGCCTTTCTGACCACTGTTGAGGATAATCATCGTGCAGTTGTCGCCCTCGGCGTCAATCGCCGGTCGCCCTTGAGGGGTAGTGTCGATAAACTCGTTGTGGTCGCTCACAATCACTATCAGAGTGTTGTCGTACAGTCCCTCGCTCTTCAAGCGATTGAGGAAGATTGCCAACTGCTTGTCGAAGAACGACAGACGCTCAAGGTAGTTGCGCACCTGCGGAGTGTAGCGCTTCGACGCGCTGATGAACGTCGGCGGCACCACCGCTTGCTCATAGGGGGTATGCATCCCGGTGGTGGTGATCATTGCCGCGAATGGCTGCGGAAGTTGTTTCACTTCGCCAATGGCGGCATCGAGCAGAATGCTGTCGATGCGGTCGTAGTGCTTGCTGAGTTCCTCACGGCGGTCGTTGGCCGACACAAAGCGTGTGTAGCCATATTGCTGCGCCATGCGGCTCTTGTTCCACAAATATGGGTCGTCGCAACACAGGTAGAGAGAGCTATAGCCATTTAGGGCGTGAGGCAGGGCGGGGTAGGAGGCGTCGCTATACGACATAGCCACCGGTTTCGTCATCAGCGGCAGCAATCCAGTGTTGTAGATGAAGATGCCGTCGCTCGAGCGACCGTTCTTCACCTGCGACTTCATCTTCAGCCCTACTATGGCATTCGCGTCACGGCTTAGGCTATCGAGCGTCGGGGCCACCTTTCGCCCGTCAATATCCATGGTTACGCCCCACGAGTTGAGCGATTCAACCACCAGCAGTATCAGGTTGGGGCGATCGCAGGCGGCGGGGTGGAAGGCGTAAGTGTTGTCGGTATATTGAGGCATGGCGCCAAGGTAGGTGTCAAGCTCGGCCTGCTGTCTGTCGCTCAACTCGCTGTCGTCGATAACCGATGTCGCGACGCTATGCGCTACCAGCGGCACAAAGCCGTTGTAGGTGAAATAATAGGAATGACGGCTCCACACCACGGCATATTGCGTGTAGAGGAAGTCGCCGAAGCCGCTGTCGGCCTCGTCGTCGGCGTGATACTGGTAGGCTGTCACGCACAGTTGCATAATGCCAAAGGTCACCACCGACGCGCACGCAATCAACAGGCGGCGACGAAGCGGTGTGGTGTCGACATTCTCGAGCCGTCGGCGAAACCATATAAGATACGAAGCCAATAGCAATAGAGGAGGCAATACCACCTCCAAATGGCCCCAACGCAGCGCTCCCACAGTGCTGTTCACCACCACACCGGTGACGTTCCCGAACAGGAAGAACGACGAGAACGGCATCAGGTCGCGATAAATCGGATAGTAGATAAATTGAGCGAAGCACCATATTGTCACTGCCAACACCACAAGCCAACCCCATCGGCGCCATCGGCGCGACAGCAGGTAGAATGGCATGGCGAGCAATAGGGCATCACCCAAGTGGTTTACAACTAATTGTATCAGTAATTCGGGAGTCAGGTCGCTTAACCACTGGTTGTTGTTGGAGCGACCTATTTGGTACTCCGTGGCCATCAGCTGGAGGAAAAAGCATGCCATAGCGAGCACCGCGAACACCGCGGTGGCATGACGGCTGATATATGACCTTATGCGTCCCATTGCTGCAGCTGTAGTGGTTTAGATTTCAAATACGGGGCCTGTAGGCGGCTTGGGGTGTTGCTCTTGCCGCTTGGGGTCGTCTTTCTTCTGAACCTTTTGTTTCTTCTTGCCTCGAGTCGCGGGCTTCTTATCCTTGTTGATGGCGAAGCTCTTGATGATGTCTTCCACCACCTCTCGGTTGCCCAGCAGATAGTTGACCGACACTTCAACTATTATATCGCTCTTCTTGCTCACCATGTCTATGATGATAGCGCGTGTGCCGTCGGGCATCGTGCCTTCAATGGCATAGGTGTTGAAGTCCTTGACTTTGATCTTGCAGAAGTCAATGTCGTACATACTGTAGCTCAACGCTTTGCGCTGCAGGTTCTCGCGGTAGAATTTCTTCTTGTCGTTGTCGGCCTCTTTACTATAGATGCGGGCGGTGAGCAGCATGTCGTCCCAGTGCATCTCGAAGTAGACATTGTCGCTGAACGGCACATAGCCGCCTTCGGGCACCTCAAAGTTCAAGTCGTAGCGCGACCAGGTGTAGACGTTGGCGTCGGCCGTAGCGGCGCCAAGGATTAGCACCAGCAGTATGGTAAGCAATTTCTTCATTTCTTCGAGATGTTCTTTTGGTGGTTATTTATCGGGTTTGTGCTCTTTTAGCCAGGTTTCCCATTGCTCGCGCGTGCCGTTGAAGATGTTAAGGTCGACGTCCCCCTTGATGCCCGGCACAGTGCCCCAATGGCTGTACTGCTGGAAGTCGTGGGGCGTAGCCTCTATCTCGGACGGTTCCTTAAAGGCGCATAGCCATAGCGGCAGACGGCTGTAACCGCCGGCGAGGTAGTGCTTTTTATGCCCGTCGCCATTGGTGTAAATCATCACTTGCTTGCCTTGCGACTCGAGGGTGGCAATCATTTCGGCAAGGCGTTGCCTTACGGTGGCGCTGTCCTCGCCGTTGTCGTTGCTCCAGTCCTCTACGTCCACCACCAGCGGCATGTCGAGGGCGATGCCGCGAGTGGCGTCCAGCAGGTTTTGCGCTTGGCGCTTGCCGTCGCGGCTCTTGCGGAAGAAGTGGTAAGCTCCCACTGCCAAGCCGGCGCGACGTGCCGCCGCGGCGTTGCCCGCAAAGAGGCTGTCGCGGTAGTATGCGCCTTCGCTCGCCTTGATGAACACAAACGAGTAGCCGGCTGCTGCCACAGTGTCGAAGTTTATAGTGCCGTTGTGCGAGCTGATATCGATACCGGCCACGGGATAAACGCGGCGGTCGATCTCTATCGACGGGTGAAACAGGTGCGGCCAATAGAGATACAGAACCACGCCAAGGCCGGCAAGAAACCCCACGCCGAGCACTGCCACTGCTATGAGCAGCGGCGCGTGCTTCTTGGGTGATATGTTCCTTGCGTCGGACATTTTATTATTTATCGGCGGTTGTTGCGCTTTTGTTGAGCCTTCATCTGCTGTTGTTGCAGGCGTTGCGCCTCTTCCAAGCGTGCCATGAAACCGCTCTTCTTGCGAGGCTTCTTCGCGTTCTCGGCCATAGTCTGGCGAACCTTGTTCTCATCGACGAACATACGGCAAACATACGTCTGCACAATGGTCAGCAGCAGCGATACAAAGTAGTAGTAGCTCAAGCCCGACGCATATTGGTTGAAGAAGAACAGGAACATCAGCGGCATCAGAAACATCATCCACTTCATGCCAGGCATCTGGCTCGACGACTGCGACTGCATATTTATATAAGTGTATACGATGTTGGTCACTGTCATTATCAAGCAGAAGATGCTCAAGTGGTCGCCAAGCATCGGAATACTGAATGGCAAAGAGATAATCGCGTCGGGGGCCGAAAGGTCCGGAGCCCACAGGAACGACTGTCCGCGCAGCTCGATGCTCGAGGGGAAGAACCAGAACATAGCGATGAGTATAGGCATTTGCAGCAACATCGGCAAGCAGCCGCCCATTGGGTTGGCGCCCGCCTGGCGATAAAGCTCCATCGTCTTCTGTTGCTTCTTCATCGCGTCCTCTGGGTTGGGATATTTCTCGTTAAGCGCCTTGATGTCGGGTTGAAGCACACGCATCTTGGCTTGCGACATATAGCTCTTGAATGTCAGAGGCGACAGCACTAACTTAAGCAATATCGTCAGGATAAGGATGATGATACCGTAACTCCATCCGAACGAACCGAGCCAGTTGAATACGGGTATCACAATGCCGGTGTTGATCCAGCGGAACAGTGTCCAGCCCAGCGACACCAGGCGCGTCAACTTCAGGTCCTCTTTGGGCGAGAAACGGTCGTAGCTCGATAGCACCTTATATTTGTTGGGACCGAAGTAGAAGAAGAACTTGCCCACCTTAGGATTAGCGGCCTGATAGTCGACCGAGGTGTTGACGCTTAAGTCCTTAAGATAAGTGTTATAGCCCTTGTCGCGACCTTCCTCGTAAGCGTGACTGTGCATCTCGGCGCCGTTGAAAGCTCCCTCGGCAATGAGCACAGTCGAGAAGAACTGGCTCTTGCTCGAAAACCACTTCATTTTCTCTTGGGTGGTCTCGTCTTTGTCGCCGTTCTCTGTCAGGTGATCAACGTCGCCGCTTTCGCCTTGCACCTTATAATAAAGGCCGCTATTACGCTCCTCAAAGGTCTTACCCACCTCCTGCCGGCGTAGCTTCTGGCTCCACACCACGTCCAGGTTGGTTACGTTGCCGGCTATCACCTTGTCCATGCCCTGCTGCGTGACGTCCATCGCGAGCATATATGTGCCCGGAACAAGGGTATAAGTGACAGTGAAAGTGGCACCGGCGCCGGCGTTGAGCGTCATGGCCACAGTGCTGTCGTTCAGCTGTTTGCCGTCGAAGTAGAAGTCGCGCGTGTCGAAAGCCTGAGCCGCGTCGTTGATGATGAAGCCGAAGCTGTTGTTCTCGGCGTTAACCAGCTCCACGGGCTCGCTCTTGTTCGACTTGTAATCTTCCTGACTGTGGTAAGCCTTGTAGGTGCGCAACGTCGCGCGAGTGACGGTGCCGCCGTGCGTCGACAGTTCCACCTCAAGCGAATCGTTGCGCAACGTGAACTTCTGCTCGGTACCGCTCAGGCTCGAGGCGAATGTAGAGTTCTTTATATACTTGTCGAGCAACTGCTTTACGCTGATCACCGCGGCGTTGTGGCTCGCGGCGTCGCCGCTCTTCGACCCTTTCAACTCCTGAATGTCGATTTTCTTGCCCTTCGCGCTCACATAACCGCTCAGGGCGCCGTCTACACTCTTAATTTCAATACCGTCCACTGCGATTGCCTTCTCGCGGGCAAGCGAGTCGAGCATAGCCCAGTCGGCACTCGATAGCGAGTCAACCACAACATCGCCGGGTTTCATTTTTGACGTAGCCTTCTCTTGCTCGGCAAGCTCCTGCTGCGCCTTGCGTTGCGCGGCCAATTCTTCCTCGCTTGGCTGGTTGAGATACATGAAGCCGAATACGACCGCACACATCAAAATAATTCCAGTAATCGTGTTTTTGTCCATTTATCTTTTGTTTCTCTTTATTATCGTTACTTTTGCGGTTGGTTCTGGCCGGCGATGGCGGCGCGGATAAAGTCCATGAATAGCGGGTGGGGGTTAAGCACCGTGCTGCTGTACTCAGGGTGATACTGTGTGCCTATATACCAGCGTAGAGCCGGTATCTCCACCACTTCCACCAAATGGGTCTCGGGGTTCTCACCCACGCATGCCATACCCGCTTTCTCAAACTCATCGCGGTAAGCGTTGTTGAACTCAAACCGGTGGCGATGACGCTCCTCGATGTCGAGCCGTCCGTAAGCGCGCGCCACTTTTGTGCCCTCGCGCAGGTGGCAGGCGTATGCGCCCAAGCGCATCGTGCCGCCCATGTTGGTGATGCTCTTTTGCTCGTCCATCAGGTCAATCACGTTGTTGGTGGTGTGCGGATCCATCTCGGCGCTGTTGGCGTCGTGAAGCCCCATCACGTTGCGTGCGAATTCTATCACCATGCATTGCATTCCCAAGCAGATGCCGAGCGTGGGCATATCGTGCTCGCGACACCAGCGCAGTGCCACGTATTTGCCCTCAATGCCGCGTTGGCCGAATCCGGGTGCAACTATCACGCCGTCCATCTCGCGCAACGCATCGTCCACGTTGGCGTCGGTCAGGCGCTCGCTACTGATATATTTGAGGTTCAGCTTGCGGTCTTGATAGGTGCACGCTTGCAGCAGCGATTCGTCTATCGACTTATAAGCGTCTTGCAGTTCGACGTATTTGCCCACCAAGCCTATCTTCACCTCGCCGGTGGCGTTCTTGAGTTTGTCGAGGAAGTGGTTCCACTTCTTCAAGTCGGGCTCGCCGGCCCATGGGGTTTGCGTCTTGTCGAGGATAATCTGGTCGAGGCGCTGGCGATGCATCATCAGCGGCACCTCGTAGATTGAAGGCACGTCAACACTCTGTGTCACGGCGTCGGCGCTCACGTTGCAGAATTGCGCCACCTTCAGGCACATCGCCTTGGGTAGCTCTTTCTCGGTGCGCAGCACGAGCACGTCGGGCTGTATTCCCACCTGCTGCAACTGCTTCACGCTATGCTGCGTGGGCTTAGTCTTCAGCTCACCCGCGGCGCGAATGTACGGCACGTAGGTCAGATGTACCACCACGCAGTTTTTGCCCAATTCCCACTTGAGTTGCCGAACAGCCTCAAGGAACGGCAACGACTCTATGTCGCCAACTGTGCCGCCTATCTCGGTTATCACAAAGTCGTAGTTGCCGGTGCTGCCAAGGTGTTTGACACAGCGCTTAATCTCGTCGGTGATATGCGGAATAATCTGAACCGTTTTGCCAAGGTAGTCGCCGCGGCGCTCCTTGTCGATTACGCTCTGATACACTCGTCCCGTCGTGATATTGTTGGCGCGAGTGGTCTTGATGTTGGTGAACCGCTCGTAGTGACCAAGGTCGAGATCGGCCTCATGACCGTCGACCGTGACATAGCACTCGCCGTGCTCGTACGGGTTGAGTGTGCCGGGGTCGATGTTGATATACGGGTCGAACTTCTGCATCGTCACCTCGAAGCCGCGAGAGAGCAGCAAGCGGGCTATCGACGACGATATAATTCCCTTGCCGAGCGACGATACAACGCCACCGGTTACAAAGATATACTTGGTTTCTTTCTTCATCAAATTTGAGTTTTCGTGTAATTACAACCCGCAAAGGTACACATTTTTAATGACAAATCGGGCATTATACAACAAAAAATATAAAGAATGATGAAAAATGACCGCCAAAACAACTTGTCGCCGGCCTAATGGCCGATTTAGGTCAAATGCAACACATTGTTCTCATCTACGGTGAAGTGCAGCTCTTGCCCGGCAAAGCTGAAACCGTACACCCGCTCGGGGTCGTGATGATAGTGCGGCCGAGGGTCTTGAGCGAGCACACCGCGCAGTGCCGCCATGGTGTCGCTGTCGAACTGTGCCGCCACAGCTTCATCTATCAACACCTCAAGCGGTTGCCACTGTCGCTCGTCGGTGAAGCCGGCCCGAGCATCGGGATAGGCGTCGCAGTAGGGTATATACGGCTTGATGTCGACTATCGGAGTGCCGTCCATCAGGTCGCCGCCAAGCACGTGAAGCACCGGACCATGAGGCGTGTCCCACTCAACGCGCTCCAAACGAACAGCCGACAGACCTAACCCGTTGGGACGGAACGGCGAACGTGTGGCCCACACTCCCACGCGCTCGTTGCCGCCCAGCCGGGGCGGACGAACTGTTGTCGCCGTCGGTGGGGCGGCGTTGGCGCTGAACTGCCACAGTAGCCACAGATAGTCAAATCCCTCTATGCCTCGCAATGCCTCGGCGTTGCGAAACGTAGGCTCCAGCACCACTTGCCCCCTCAACTCCGCTACCACGCCACTCTGACGCGGAATACCGAATTTCGTCGCAAACGGCGACCGAAACCGCGCTATCGCCCGTATCTCAATCTTCTCACTCATCCTCATTCCTCTTTCACGCAATTATTCGAATGTTTGAAAAAATAATTTGTGAAATTCGTCTAAATTGTCAAATTTGTAGTTTGAAAATTCCTGTATTTGGTTGTAAAAAGTTTTACATCGGGTCTACGTCGAAGTAGAGCCGGGTGCTCTTCATCCGGGTGTCGGCGGCGAGCATTTGCTCGTATAGCTCGCGCAACTTCGCCTTCACCTTCGGCATCGACCACACATTCTCTATCTTGAGCATAATCTGGCGGATATACCAGTTTTGCACGCGAGCCACAAATGGAGCCTCAGGCCCCAATACACGGCTGCCGAACACGCCACGCAACATATTGCTGAAGCGTACCGCCATCTCACCCACCACATCGTTCTCCTTATGCTTGAGGTAGATGTTGATTATTTTTACGAATGGGGGATAGAGAAATCGCTCACGCTCAGCTATCTCGTAAGTGTAGAAACCGTTGTAATCGTGCCGTGCCACAAACTCAATCACAGGGTGATCCGGCTCGCTCGTCTGCACTAGCACTAAGCCGCGCTTGTGCGCGCGACCGGACCGACCGGCCACCTGCTCCAGCATATTGAACGCCCTCTCGCTTGAGCGGAAGTCAGGAAAACGGATCATTGCGTCGGCATTCAGAATGCCCACTATGCTCACGCCGTCGAAGTCCAGTCCTTTTGTAACCATTTGCGTCCCTACAAGTATCGATGTCTTTCGCGACGAGAACTCCTCGATTATGCGCTCGTAGCTGTTGCGGGAGCGGGTGGTGTCAAGATCCATGCGCGAGATTTTCTGGTCGGGAAACACATTGTCGATATCGTTCTCGATACGCTCGGTGCCGTAACCGATTATTTCTATCGCAGGCTCGCCACACACAGGGCACACCGTGGGCAGACTGATAGTATGGCCGCAGTAGTGGCACGACAGGGCATTCACATTACGGTGATAGGTGAGCGACACGTCGCAGTTCTCACACGTCGGCACCCAAGCGCACTGATTGCAGCGAACCATAGGCGCGTAGCCACGGCGGTTCTGAAACAATATCACCTGCTCGCCTTCCTTGAGCGCGTGACGGCAGCGCGTCACCAACTCTTGCGAGAACATTCCTTTCATCTCATGCTTCTTGCGGGCCTGCTTGGTGTCAAGCACCTCTACTGCCGGCATTTCTATGCCTTCGTAGCGCTCGGCGAGTGTCACCAGGCCGTATTTGCCGTGGGTGGCGTTATAATAGCTCTCGATCGACGGTGTCGCCGACCCCAACAGTGTCTTGGCTCCATGCATTCGTGCCAGCACCAGAGCCGCGTTACGGCCGTTGTAGCGAGGAGCCGGGTCTTGCTGCTTATAGCTGGTGTCGTGCTCTTCGTCCACTATCACCAGCCCCAACCGTGCGAAGGGCAGGAATACTGCCGAGCGGGCGCCAATCACCACGTATGGGTCGCGGTCGGTGAGAACGCGCTTCCAGATGTCGACGCGCTCGTTGTCGGTAAATTTGCTGTGGTAAATTAGCAGCCGGTCGCCAAACACGCGGTGCAACCTACCCGTCAACTGCGTGGTGAGCGCGATTTCAGGCACCAGGTACAGCACCTGCAATCCTTGCTTGATGGCATCGGCTATCAAGTGCATATATATTGAGGTCTTGCCGCTCGAGGTCACGCCGTGCAGCAGCGTGATGGGCCTCTGCCTGAAGCTCTCGTGTATCTCGCCCAACGCGCGTTGCTGCACAGCCGACAGTTTTGGCAGCTCCACATGCTGCTGCGCAAGCGGGTTGAAGCGGTTAACCTCTTTCTTATACACTTCGAATATTTGGTTTTTGATCGCCGTTTGAAGCACGGCGTTAGTCACCTCGGCGCGCTGCAACAGTTGATCGACGGTCACTTCTTTCAACTCGTTGTTGCGCTGAAGCCAGTGTGAGAGGTCGAGATATGCCAGTAGCAGTTGCTCCTGTTTCTTGAAGCGTGACACACGGTCGAACCACAAATGCATCTTCTCCTCATCACCGCGCTCGGCTTGCAGTCGCACGCATTTCACAGTCTTTGGCTTGTAGTTGTCGACGGCTTTCTCGGCCACTATCACAGCTCCGCGGTCGAGCAGCCGGCTCACGATGCCCTCCACGTTCTTGAAGCCCGTGGCCCGCGTGATGTCGGTCACCATCAGTCGCCCGCGTTGCGCCGTGAAGTCGAGCACCACGCGCTCGCGGTCGCTCAGCTCGCCGCTATGGCTCTCCTCAACGTCGGGATTGACACTGATAAAGGTCTCGCTCTCAATCTTCAAGCCGCTCGGCACTGCCGCTTTGTACACTTCGCCTACGCTACACAGGTAATAATCGGCTATCCATTGCCAGTGCTTGAGTTGGGGATGCCTCACCACAGGCTCGCTGTCGAGCAGCGCCGCTATCTCTTTCACCTCGTAGCCCGTGGGCTTTATGCTATGCGTGAGCACAACAATCGCCGTGTACATCTTGCGCCGCCCGAACGGTACCAGCACACGGCTACCCACCGCCGGAACTCCCATCGTCTCCGGCACCGAGTAGGTAAACGTCCCCTGCACCGCAAGCGGCACTATCACATCAGCATATACTCCCATAAAATCATTAATTATGTTCTTAAACTTTATATCTCACGCGTAATGAGACTGAAGTTTTATCATCGTCTCGAAACTCTTGCAAGATTAATCTCTTGGTTAATTTCGTTGAGTGTGAGGTCGGGAAAATGCCCGTTTTCAGCCTTTAATTGTGCGTCCATGCGCACTGTCATTGATACTTGTGCCATAATTCTTTTGATTTTTTCTGCAAAATTAAATATATTTTCATCACTATGCAATAAATTGCTATCATTATTTTGAAATTTATCATTAGATTCGTTCAATTTGTAGTATAAAATCACCAAATTACTTCGTGAAATAATTTGTGAAAATTCGTGTAATTCGTTGTTGCAAATTCGTTGACCAAAATATTGAGCAAAAGTTGTTAATTAGTTGTTTAATTTCTTGTTTTATAACGTCCGTCAATGCCGTCCGCCAACGCCGCTTATACACAATCTTGTATCATTATTTGTATGTTTCACAAAATATTACTAATTTTGTGGCGTATTTGATGCGATAAACCTTATTAACATTGTTGAAATGAAGAAATTAACGATAGCTTTAATGGTTGTGCTACTGTCGGTTATGGGCTTCGCAGCTCACGCCGATACCGCTATGGCACGCGGTGCCGACATCAGCTGGTGCACTGAGATGGAAGCCGCCGGCAAAAAGTTCTACAACAGCAAGGGCGTTGAAACAGACATTTTCACTCTTATGAAAGAGATTGGAATGACCGCCATCCGCCTCCGCGTGTGGGTCAACCCATCAGGCTTCGGCTACGGCGCCTGGTGCGACAAGGCCGATGTGCTCGCCAAGGCTAAACGCGCTCACGACCAAGGTCTCGATTTGCTCATCGACTTCCATTACAGCGACTTCTTCGCCGACCCTGGCACGCAAACCAAGCCCAAGGATTGGTACAGCTACACCTTTGCCCAACTGAAAACCGCCGTTGCCGACCACACCACCGACGTCCTTACCGCCCTACGCGACGCCGGCATAGAGCCTAAATGGGTACAAGTGGGCAACGAAACAAACCTCGGCATGATTTGGAACAACGGCAAAATCGACTGGAACCAGCCCGAGAGTACGCGATTCAGCAACTATGCCGCACTCAGCAATTCCGGCTACGATGCCGTCAAAGCCGTCTTCCCCAACGCCAAAGTAATTCTACACTTAGCCAACGCCTATAAGGCCGCCGACAGCGACGGATGGTTCTTCAGCGAGTTCAAGAGGGCGGGCGGTAAGTTCGATATCATTGGCTTATCGCATTACCCCGACTGGACCGACTGGCAAAGCTCCACCGCGGGAAAGGTGAGCAACGTCAATGCCGCGAAGAGCATCGAGTCGTTGGGCAAAATATTCGGCGTGCCCGTGATGTTGGTCGAGACGGGGTACGACTCTTATGACGCGGTCAGGGCAAAAAACGTTATGCAAGACCTCTTCGACCGTCTGACGCCGCTTGCATGCTGCGCGGGCATCTTCTACTGGGAGCCGGAAGTCGACGGAGTCTGGAAGCCGGACTATTACAACAGCAAGGGATGGAACGCGTATAAGATGGGGGCCTTCACCACTTCCGGACGTCCCACCGTTGCCCTCGACCCCTTCAAGGGAAGCACCGACGCTATTGAGACTGTAGGCTCCGACGATGCCTCAGCGCCTGTTGAGTGGTTCGACCTACAGGGACGTCGACTCAACGCGCCCGCACACGGCATCAACATCCGCAAACAAGGCTCGCACACAGGCAAAGTAACTGTGCCATAAACGTTTATTACTTATGATTGTCATCTATGGACTTTAAGTTACATTCCAAATACGCACCCACGGGCGACCAACCGCAAGCCATCGACCAACTGGTGGACGGCGTAAATAGCGGTGTGCCTTACCAGACGCTGCTCGGTGTGACCGGCAGCGGAAAAACATTCACCATGGCCAACGTTATTGCACGAACCAACAGGCCTACGCTTGTACTCTCGCACAACAAGACGCTTGCCGCACAGCTATACGCCGAGTTCAAAGGCTTCTTCCCTGAGAATTCGGTACAATATTTCGTGTCTTATTACGACTATTATCAGCCTGAGGCTTACATCCCTTCCACCGACAAATATATAGAGAAAGATCTCGCCATCAACGAGGAAATAGACCGACTGCGCCTCGCTACCGTGAGCTCCCTGCTCAGCGGACGGCGCGACGTGGTGGTAGTCGCCACAGTCTCATGCATCTACGGCATGGGAAATCCAGAGAACATCGCCGCCAATGCCGTCGAACTCAAAGTGGGACAGCAGATTGGCCGCGACGCGTTTCTGCGCCGACTGGTTGACGCG
>JAFVDY010000080.1 GCA_017478265.1 Muribaculaceae bacterium
CCCAAACCGGCTCAACATCGCTTTGGCTTGCTTCAACAGCCGATATAAGTGATGACGGCGCGACCTTCTGCAGATACAGCGTCTCCCTATCATTAGGCAACTCATACCCCGATGTCGTTGTGAATGCCGGTAAAATAAAAAGCATAGCAATTAAGTATCTTAATGTCTTGCTATAATACTTATTAATAATGTCGGTGCGCATATATAAATAATTGCCGTAATAAATAAAATGAAAATCGATTACATTTGTTCAAGGGACTTAGATGAGTTTCAGTGATGCGGATCAAGTATCGGCGAGGTGCGGCCGAGGCGTGATGCAGCCGCAGATGCTCAGCGACAGGTATTGGGCCACGGTGGCGGTGGGGAGGCCGAGGCCGAACAGGTACATCATCTTGGTGAGGGCGGCTTCGGTGGTGATGTCGCGACCGTTCACCACGCCGGCGCGCGCCAAGCCGTTGCCGGTGTCGTAGAGGTCGGGGTTGACCGCGCCGCCGGCGCATTGGGTTACGTTTACAATCACCGTGCCGCGCTCCAAGCTCTGGCGTATGAGCTCGATAAACCATGCGTCGGTGGGACTGTTGCCGGCGCCGTAGGTGCGTAGCACGATGCCTTTAATGCCGGGCGTGGCCAGTTGGTGCTTGAGCATGGCGGGGGTGATGCCGGGGTGAAGGGTGATTACCATCACGTTCGGGTCCATGCGGTGGTGCACCGTGAGCGGACGCTGCGCCGTGCTGCGATACAGCGCCTCGCGGTTGAAGGTGATATCGAGGCCGATGTGAGCCAGCTCAGGATAGTTGTTGCTGGCGAAGGCGTTGAAGTTGTCGGCGCTGATTTTGGTCGAGCGATTGCCGCGCAACAGGTGGTTCTCAAACAGAATTGCCACCTCTTGCACCGTGGGCGAGCCGTCGTGGTCGCGGGCGGCCGCGATTTGCAGCGCCGTTATCAGGTTCTCCTCGCCGTCGGTGCGCACCTCGCCTATCGGAAGCTGCGACCCGGTGATAATCACCGGCTTGCGAAGATTCTCGAGCATAAAGCTCAACGCCGACGCGGTGAACGCCATTGTATCAGTGCCCTGAAGCACCACAAACCCGTCGTAAGCCGTATAATTGCGCTCTATCACCTCGGCAATCTCGCGCCAATGCAGGGGCGTCATGTTGCTGCTGTCGATGGGCGAAGCGAACTGGTGATGGTCGATTTCGAACGCTAGCTTCTTAATTTTGGGCACATTATCGAGCAGGTGCGAGAAATCGAATGGCTGTAAAGCATGGGTCACCGGGTTCTCAATCATACCTATCGTGCCGCCGGTGTAGATTATGAGTAGACGAGGATTTTTCATCTTTTTTTCGCGTTAAATGGGTTATGAACACGGCAAAGTTAATCATTTATCGCCAACAACGCGGGCTATCCACAAAAAAAATTACAAAAAAGTTTCCCCGATTGGGTGGCGTTTCGCGGGAATTTTGTAAATTTGCACGCTATTTCGAAATAAACCGATACAATGAAGAATATCTTAGTCATAGGGTCGACGGGCCAAATAGGCTCTGAATTAACAATGAAACTGAGGGCGAACTACAACGCGTCGTCGGTAGTGGCCGGTTATATAAAAGGTGCCGAACCCACGGGGCGGCTTGCCGAGAGCGGTCCTCACGAGGAAGTCGATATCACCAACGCCCAACAGATCGCGGCTGTGGTCGACAAATACAAAATCGACACAATCTACAACCTGGCCGCGTTGCTCTCGGCGGTTGCCGAGCGCAAGCCCCAGCTTGCATGGCACATCGGCATCGACGGACTGCTCAACGTGCTCGAGATTGCACGCGAGAAGCATTGCGCCGTGTTCACCCCAAGCTCAATCGGCTCATTCGGACCAAACGCGCCCAAGGACGGCACGCCGCAGGACACCATCCAGCAGCCGAAAACCATCTACGGCGTCACCAAGGTGACCGGAGAGCTGCTCAGCAACTACTATTTCGAGCGCTTTGGCGTCGACACGCGCTCCGTGCGCTTCCCGGGACTAATCTCCTACGTCACCCCGCCGGGCGGAGGTACCACCGACTATGCCGTCGACATCTACTACTACGCCGTGCGGGGCGAGAAATTCAAATGCCCTATCGCTCCAGGCACGTTTATGGACATGATGTATATGCCCGACGCACTGAGGGCTGCGATCGAGATTATGGAGGCCGACCCCGAGAAGCTGCACCACCGCAACTCCTTCAACATCGCCGCCATGAGCTTCGACCCGGAGATCATCTACCAAAGCATAAAGCAGGTAATCCCCGACTTTGAGATGGAATACGAAATCGACCCGCTACGCCAGGCCATCGCTGAGTCGTGGCCCAACAGCCTCGACGACACCTGCGCGCGAATGGAGTGGGGATGGGAACACCGCTACGACCTGCAAGTGATGACAGCCGACATGATCGACAAGCTACGCCGCAAGTTCGCCACCAATCAGCAGGCGTAAACGCCAGCGCTTGGCGTATCAATTGAGGTAGTTTTGACCGACGACCGCTTTTCAACGAATAAAGTGAAAAAATATGTTTTTCAGCAGTTTTTTCACTTTTTTTATTGTTATTTCAAAAAATATGTCTAAATTTGTAAACTTTAAGCGCGCCTAATGCGCCTTTTATGCGTTAACAAAAACTGAAACAAATAAATAAACTATTTAATAACAACAAATTATCTATGAGACTTAAACTGTTTTTGCTTCTTGCACTTGCTGTGTGTTTGCCAATACTGGCGCAGCAGACGGGTGTTAGAGGTGTGGTAATCGACAACGAAACCGGCGTGCCGGTTTCCGGTGCCACGGTGTTGCTCGACGAGCAAGGCGTGGCAGTGACTACCGGTCCGAGCGGAGACTTTGTGCTCACAGGAGCGAAAGCTGGAGCCGACCGGTTGCTCATCTTTGCGTACGGCTATCGCGACTTTGTCAAGGACGTGGCCATGTTTGATGGCGGCGTGGCAGATTTGGGAGAGTTGCGAGTAGCTCCTACAGCTTCCCCAACCGCCGCTATGGACGAGGAGCGTAGAGAAACCATTCTTAGCGAGAGCGACCTCGAGGATGAAGAGGGCAGCACACAGTCGGTAAGTTCGCTCGTCAGCACGAGCAACGACCCCTACTATCGTGCCACCAGCTTCAACTTCTCAGCTATGCGATTCCGCCTGCGCGGTTACAATCAGGAGTATAGCCAAACCTACATCAACGGTATCAACTTCAACGATGCCGCTCGAGGACGATTCTCCTATTCCATGCTCGGCGGTATGAACCAAGCGTTCCGCTCGCGTTCTACTGGCATGGGGCTCGAAAACACGAGCTTCGCTTTTGGCGACATTGGAGGCGCTAGCAACATCATGATTCAAGCCAAGGACTACAGCCCGGGATTCCGCGGGAGCGTAGCTTACACCAACAGCAACTACTACCTGCGCGGTATGGTCACATACAGCACCGGACTGAGCAAAACCGGATGGGCCCTGACAGTGAGCGCCGTAGGACGCTATGCCAACGAGGGCGTGATTCCGGGCTCGTTCTACAACAGCTGGGGATACTTTGTCGCTCTGCAAAAGGTGTTCAACCCGCAGCACTCGCTGTCGCTCGTCACATTCGGAGCTCCAACAAAGCGAGCAAGCAACAGCGCCACCTTCGAGGAGGCGTATCAGCTCGCAGGAAGCCACCTCTACAACACCAACTGGGGCTGGCAAGAGGGCAAAAAGCGTAACGCGAGAGTGGTCGAATCATACGACCCCACAGCTATCCTCAACTGGATCTGGACACCCTCTATTCACACTACGCTCAACACCGGTGTGGCTTTCCACAAGTCGTTCTACAGCAGCTCGGCAATCAACTGGTATAACGCCGCCGACCCGCGTCCCGACTATTATCGCTACCTACCAAGCTACTATGCCAAGGACCAGGAAGTGTTCGACCGATTAACCTATCTCTGGGAGAACGACGAGTCGCGACGACAGGTAAACTGGGATCAACTCTACCAAACCAACTACCTCAACAACGACTACGCCGACAAGACCGGCCAAGAGAAAGGCTCAACCTACATTCTCGAAAATCGTCACAGCAACCAGTTCAACTGGGCGCTCAACAGCTATATCAACACCCGCTTGAGCAAGCTGCTCACCCTGCAAGGCGGAGTTAGCGCCAACTACAGTCGCTCGTCCTACTACAAGACCATCAAGGACTTGCTCGGCGGACGATTCTGGACCGACGTTGACCAATTCAGCGAGCGCGACTTCCCAGGCGACGGCTCTATCCTCCAAAACGATATGGAGCACCCCAACCGCAAGGTGCAAAAGGGCGACCGATTCGGTTACGACTACAACATCAACTCCGTCACCGCGCGAGCTTGGGTCCAGAACACGCTCAACTTCGCACGCTGGGACATCAACTACGGCGCTCAACTGAGCTACACCACATTCCAGCGCGACGGGCACATGCGCAACGGACGAGCACCCGAGAACTCGCTCGGCAAGGGCAAGAGCCACAGCTTCGTCAACTACGCATTCAAGGCTGGAGCCGTGTTTAAAATCAACGGCCGAAACAACATTGTCGCACACGCCTACTACGGCACACGAGCACCGCAATACAACAACGCTTACGTATCGCCACGCATCAAGGACGACGTGATCGCCGACCTCAAGAGCGAGCGCATTCTCAGCGGCGACATCGGTTACATCTGGAACTACCGACGTTTCATGGGATCAATCACCGGATTCTGGACCGAGTTCTGGGATATGACCGAGCGCACATCGTTCTACGACGACGTCAACAGCACCTTCATGAACTACGCACTCACAGGCGTACAGAAGGAGCACAAGGGAATCGAGTTTGGAGCGGCTTTCAAGGCCACACCATCTATCACCCTCAACGCTTCGGCCACTTTCTCGCGCTATCAGTACAAGAACCGTCCCACCGGCACGCGCTCGTTTGAGAACGGAGCTCAGCCCGATGTTACGCAGACTGTATACCTCAAGAACTACTACGTCAGCGGCACACCACAAGAGGCTTACAGCCTCGGCATCAACTGGCAGGCTCCGCACAGCTGGTTCTTCGAGGCTACCGCCGTGTGGATGAACCGCGCTTATGTCGACCTCTCGCCAGTGCGACACGAGATTATGCCCGAGCTATACAAGGTGGCAACCACCGAACTCGACCTGCAAGACAAAATCGCCGAGCTCGCTAAGCAAGACAAGCTCAACGAGGCGTTTGTCGTCAACCTAAGCATCGGCAAGTTCATTCGTCTCTCAAGAGGCATCTCCATGAACTTGAACCTCAACATCAACAA
>JAFVDY010000081.1 GCA_017478265.1 Muribaculaceae bacterium
AGTTTGAGTTTGTTTTCGCTAAAGTAGCGCTTGGCCTCGCGCTTGACGCGGGGCGCAAGCCGCAGTATCATGAACATTGTGCACATCGCCATCAGCAGGAACGCCACGTCCATTATCGCCACCATGGTCTCGAGCGATATGATTGCGGCTACCACTATCATCACCAGATAGTAAATATTGTAGTATTTAACGCTCTTTGTGCCAAATAGATAGGTGGTACACTTCTGACCATAGTATGAGTAGGAGAACATGGTTGAGAATGCGAAGAAGAACACTATCACCATCAGCAGATATTGCCCCACGCCGGGCAGCAACGTGCCGAACGAGTTGAGGGCGATGTAGAGTCCTTTCACGCCTTCAACTTCGATGCTGTTGATGGCCATGATGATGGGTATAGACGTGAGCGTGCACACTATGCCGCTGTCGATCAACGGTTCCACCATCGCAATCAAGCCCTCGCGAACGGGCTCTTTGTTGCTCGACGCGCCGTGCATCATCGAGGCCGTGCCCACGCCCGCCTCGTTGACCAACGCCGCGCGACGGGCGCCAGTGAGCGCTATTAATGCAAAAGCTCCAAAACCGGCCTCAAAGTTGAACGCTTCGCTGAAAATCGAGCCGAACACACCTGGCAGTTTATCGTAGTTGAGAACCATAATCAGCACTACCAGAAGCAGATAGAGCAACACCATAGTGGGAACAATGCGCGAAGCGATCTTCGCGATGCGGCCTATGCCGCCCAATATCACAGCGCCCACTATCACAAGCATCGCAACGCCCATCGTGGCCTTGAACCAAAGCTCGTCGGGTGCATGAAACACCGTGGTTACGCTCTCCACCAGCTGGTTGGCTTGGGTTAGACACAACGTGCCCACCAGACCGAATACGGCAAACGCCACAGCCAGCGGCTTCCAGCGCTCGCCCATAGCCTTGGTGATGATATACATCGGACCACCTTGTGGATGTCCCTGGTCGTCAACGCCCTTATACATAACGCTGAGCGTGCCCTCGAAGAATTTCGTGGTCATGCCCACTATCGCGCTAATCCACATCCAGAAAATAACGCCGGGGCCGCCTATCGACACCGCAATAGCCACACCGGCGATATTGCCCATACCTACCGTGGCGGCAATGGCGCTGAATAGCGCTTGTATCGAACTAATCTCTCCCTTACCCTTTTCGCCGGCTTGATGCTGAGCCAACGCGCGCATCGCCGTCGGGAATTTGCGAATCGAAATCGCTCCCGAATATATGAATAAAAACAATCCGCCACCTATCAAGAGCGCAAACTCAGGGTAGCCGCATAGAAAATCGCTTATTTCAATTATAAAGTCTTTCACGTCTTATTTGTCCTTTCTGTCTCTCAGTTCTTAAATTTGTAGGTCTTTCAATTAAAATGTGGAATAACTGTAAATAACGTGTATAATATGATTATTCTTAAATTCCTAATGCCTCATTCCTAATTACCTGTTCAGGTATGGCCACATAAACAAATGGTAAATCCACATATACGTCATCAGCGCGGCGAGCCAGAATCCCACCTGCATCACAGCGTTGGTCCACTTCGACAGCGACTCGGCCTTGGCATATTCTTTGTTGTTGTAAGTCGGCACTATGCGCCCCGACATCAGATAGGCCACAGCGCCAAACATAATCGCGGCCGCGCAGCCGGCAAGATATAGCCCGATGTTGCCGCTTTCTTCGAGCGAGCCAATCCAGCTGAGCACTACTATTATCGCGCTCCAAATGATGACGAACAGCGACGCGCCGCGCCATGTCTTTGGGCATAGCACAAACTCCTCCTCCAGTTCGGCCTGCGCCTGCGCTATCTTCGCCGCCTTCTTGGGTGATGGCGGTTTCACTCCGTTTAGCGAGGCGGCACCGGCCATCGGTGGCATGCCGGGCAAGGGTGGGGGAGTGCACTTCGGCATATTATTGATAAGCGTTAGCACTGGCTTCAGCTCCTCTACCTTGTTGGCCGGTGTCCACTGCTCAAGACCTTTGCGCCACACATTGGTGTAAGAATGAAGGTTTTGCCACAAGAGTTGCTTACGCGTGAATGGCCCAAGATTCTGACCATAATATTTAATGTAATATTCCAATTCGTTTTTCGTTACTCGTTACTCGTTTCAGGATACATCTTACATCTTACATCCCCGCGGTTACCAGCTGCCGCTCGCGCCACCGCCGCCGCTGTCGCCACCGCCGTAGTCGTAGTCGTCCGAACCGCTGTCCGACGAGTCATAGCTACTACTGTCGCTGCCACTGTCACTATCGCCGACGCGCACCGTCGACGGTGGCTCTGTCGTGTCAAAGTTGCAAAGGCCGTCGCTGCTGCGACGCTTAATCACGAAATACCATAGCCCTAAGATGAAAGGCCAGAAGATGCAAATGCCGCCGTACAGACCGTCGTTGTAATTGTCTTTCAGTTCTTGTGTCAGCGCTTGCGCCCTTATTGCTTCCCGGCGTTCGGCTTCATATTTCTTGAAGTCTTTATAGGTGTATTCGCCTGTCGCCACTCTCACCACCATGTTCAATACGCGACCTATGCCTGTCACGTAGTCGTTCTTCTTGAATGAGGGTATCGCCAGCTCGTTGATAAAGCTCTGGCACATCGCGTCGGGCAAGTCTCCCTCCATGCCGTAGCCAGTGTGGATGCGAATGCGGCCGCGACCGCTTTCGCTGTCGCCCGTCTTGGGCTTGACAAGAATCAGCACGCCTTTGTTGGTGGCCTTATCACCTATACCCCACGTGTGGAACAGCTCCTGCGCATAGTCCTCAACGGTCATGCTGCTCAGGTTGTTTACCGTCACCACCACTATCTGTACACCCGTAGAGTCCTGCACACGCTTTAAACCGTCGTTCCAGACCTCAATTACGCTGTCGGGCAGAATGTGAGCGGCATCAATCACCGGCTGAGGGCGCGACGGACGTGCCAGCACGCCGCCTATGGCGCTCAATGCGCTCATTGCCACGAATGATAGTACTAATAACCTATGTATTAACCTGTCTCGCATTAGCTTAATTGCGTCTATATAGTTGAAATGTGGATTTTATCACCAGCTGCCGCCTCCGCCTCCTCCGCCGAAGCTGCCGCCACCAAAGCCGCCCCACGACGAACCGCCGCCACTGCTCCACGAGCTTCCGCCGCTGCCAGAGCCGAAGATAATCGGGCCGCCGGTGTATGTGCGGCTACCGCTACTGCCGCCGGTAGTGTTTTTAAATGAACGGTACATGATAAATCCGAGTATGAGTGCCGCGACTATCGCGCCAAGCAACTCGTCGCCCTCTTCATCTTCCAAGTACTCTTCCTCGCTATACTCGCCACGGCATATCGGCATGATCACGCGCAAAGCGTTCCACAAGCCGCCGGTGTAGTCGTCGTTCTTGAAACGGGGTATCATCTCGTTCATCACTATCTTCGTACACAGCGCGTCGGGTAAGGCGCCCTCCAAGCCGTAACCGGTCGAGATAAACGCCTCGCCTTTTTCGCTCGACGTTTTGGGCTTAATCAGTATCACTATGCCGTTGTCATATTTCTTACCGCCTACGCCCCAGCTCTGACCCAATTCGGCGGCATACTCCGCCTTGTCCATACCGTCAAGTGTCGGCACGGTCACTACTGCTATCTGGTTGCTGGTCTCGCGGGAGAAACGCTCAAGCGAGTCCTCCATCACCGCCTCGTCGTTGTCGTTGATAATCCCGGCATAGTCGTGGATTATCTTGTGGTCGGTGGGCTTGGCGGGTATTCCGGCAAGCAGGGCTTCCGGAAGCATAGCCAGAAGCACCAATATCGCGATATGTAGCTTATATCTCATCTCTTGGGGTTATGGCTCGTAGGAAATATCGTTTGGCAATTCATTCTCGTCGTCGGGCTCATACGGGAAGTGCTCGGCAAGCTTTGAGCCTATGTTCTCAATCACAGCCACTATGCCTTCGACGTTCCTACCGGTCTTCAGCGCTTGCGACAGTAGGGCAATCTCTTCGTCCCAATAGCCGGCGGCCACTTTCCGGTTGATGCCCACATCGCCCAATATAGCGAGCTTGCGGCTCTCAACGGCAATGTAAATCAGCACGCCGTTGCGCCTTCGAGTCTCATACATTCGCAACGAGTCGAATACCCGCGTCGCGGCCTTTACCGCGTCGCCACGGCAGCGGGGCGTCAAGTGAACGCGTATCTCGCCGCTGGTGCGGGTCTCCGCGGCGGCAATCGACTTCGTTATCAACTGCTGCTCGTCATGACTGAGAAATCGTTCCAGCTTCATCTTAGAACTCGTCGGGTACCTCGGGAGCGCGGTCGGCACCTTCTGCGGCCTTGAAATAGGGCTTCTCGGTGAAGCCGAACATGCCGGCTATCAGGTTGCCGGGAAAACGCTTGATCTTGGTGTTATACGACTGTGCCGCCTCGTTGAATTTCTTGCGCTCTACAGTAATGCGGTTCTCAGTGCCCTCCAGCTGAGTCATCAGGTTGGTGTACGCCTCGGGAAACTTGAAGTCGGGATACGACTCGTTCACGGCCATAAGCCTGCCCAACGCGGTGCTCAGCTCGCCCTGTTGCGACTGGAACTTCTGCAGATCCTCGTCGGTCATCTTCGTCGGGTCAATCTTAACCTGAGTAGCGCTCGCGCGAGCCTCAATGGTCTTGATTACGCCTTCAACCTCGGCGTTCTTTACGTTCTTGGCTACCTTCACCAGGTTGGGAATGAGATCCATTCGACGCTGATACACGTTCTCTACTTGCGACCACGCTGTCTCAACTTTCTGCTGCTCGGTCACCATGCCATTGTAGCTCGACAGCATCCAACCGCCTA
>JAFVDY010000082.1 GCA_017478265.1 Muribaculaceae bacterium
ATTTAGCAACTTGAACTGCTGGGTGCCTTTGTAGAAATTATAGCGGAGCGGTATGCAATTTCTCCACTCCTGGATTTGGATAACCTGCTCTCGCTCGGCAATGTTCAAGCAAGCTTGCATTGCGCTCGCTTAATCGCAGGTTTCTCCCGATTTGGTCCAGAGCTTGAGGTCGACGGGCTCGCCGGCGCGCAGCATGCTGCGTAAAGTCGAAATATGAATATTTCTCATGGGGAAGGGGTAAAGGGTAAGGGGTAAAGATTTGCAGCAAAGCTGCATTGATGAAGTCTATTTTTTGTACTTTTGCACCAAAATTATGACAGAAATGAACGATTTCCAATTCCAATTCGAGAAACTTGACACTTGGAAAGAGTCCCGAAAACTTGTGGTGCAAGTCGGCAAAGCACGCAAAACAAGGGTAAGATGCCACTTGTTTGATAATTTTGTAGTAACTTTGCGGGCGGAAACATCTTTTTATCAATCAAACAGAAAGAGAAAGAATGAAACTGATTAAATGGATTATACCGGTCATGGCCATCATGCTGTCGACAGCGATAATTGCGCAAGTGAAGGACGGAGGCGACGCGAAGGCTATATGCGTGTCGGCACAGGCAGGCGTGCGAGCCATGAGCAGCGCCCAGTATCACAGCACGTTTAAGAACAACCGCGGCAACGGAGTGCGCATAGCGGTGGTCGACTTCGGCGCCGAGTGGTGCGGATGGTGCAAGAAGCTGCAACCCATCATCGAGCAGCTCGCCGAGGACTATGCCGGACGCGTCGACTTCTACAAGGTCGACATCGACAAGAGTCAAGACCTCTACGAGGAACTCAACCTCGATGGCGTGCCTTACGTCTACGTTTTCCCAAAGAACGGCAAGCCAGACATCATCGACGGATTCGCCGAGTACGACGAGATTGCCGCCGTCATCAACTCGATGCTCTGACGCGTAATCCCGCACCCGACAAGACCATAGCGATTCAGAGGGTGATGTCGCGCAGGGAGCGGCCGGGGGCGAAGAGGCACAGATCCACGTAGCGGTCGATGCCGGGCACGACGCCATTCTGCGAATACTGCCAGATGGTGTAGCGTCCGTTCCAGTCGATGGCCGGGGGCTGTGTGCTGTATCGGCCTATATAGAGGGGGTAGGAGTTGAAGTGGGGGGCGAGATAGGCGTTGTAGAACGTCATCATACTGTAAATCATGGGGCGACGGCCATAGTGCCGCTCGAGCATAGAGGCGAATGTCGTGAGGCTGTCGCACAGCTGCCGGCGTGTCCAGTCGCCGGCGTCCTCGATGTCGATCATGGGGATGAGATCCTGCGTGCTCGCGGCAGCAAGGTGGATGAAGTTCTCGTACTGGCTGCGCACGCTGGCGGTGGTGGTGAAATAGTGGTAACTGCCCACGAGGATGCCACGGCGACGCGCCATCTCCACGTTGTAGCCATAGTGCGGCGAGCTGTAGGTGGCTCCCTCGGTGGCCTTGATGTAGACGAAGTTGATGTTATTGTCGCCGGCAACGCTTTTCCAGTCAATCATCGCCTGATGGCTCGAGATGTCGATGCCGTGATACGGCGGCGTGTCGTCGAGCTGAAGCCGCGAGGCCGAAGCGCCTCCGGTGGTGGCGGTGCGCTTCGCGCTGTCGGAGCACGCCACGGCGGCCGTGAGCGCCAAAGTCGCGGCCGCGGCCGCTACCAGTGTCGATATTGATTTGACGGCTCTCATCGTTGGGTGTGGGGCTAATCGCCGGTTACTTGCGCCGGCGGGTTGAGTAGTTTACGTTGTCGTTGTCGGCGCTACTGTTGTTGCCGCGCTTCTTGGTTACGGGAGCGGTGGTAACGGGCGAGGTGGCAGCGGCGGGCGACGGTGCGGTAGCGGCGGGCAAGGGCTGGGTGGCGGCGTTGGTCTTGGGCTGAGTCTTCGGCTTCTGCGGCTGCTGTTGCTGCTGTTGCTGCTTCTTACGCTCCTCTTCCTGCTGCTTCTGTTGTTTCTTGCGTTCTTCCTCTTGCCGCTTTTGCTCCTGCTTACGCCGTTCTTTCTCTTGCTTTTCGAGTTCTTTCTGGCGCTTCTTAGCCTCTTTCTCGGCCTTTTTCTCCTCGTCGCGACGGCGCTTTTCGGCCTCCTTGCGCTGCCGTTCCTCCTCCTTGAGCTGCTTCTTGCTCTTAGGCACATCGGGCTTTGCGGCCGGTTTCTTCTTGGGCTCAGGCACCGTCTGGGGCACAGTGTTCCCGCGCTTGCGGCCGCCACGCCTGTTGAAGAGGATGTCGTTCACCGAGCAACCGCGATTGAAGCGGCTCAGATCGACGTTGGCGTCGATGCCTTGAATGATGCCGCGGTCGCTGAACTGCCACAGAATCCACTTGGCGCCGTAGCTGAGTTTCGGCTCGCTCTTGCTGTAGCGCGCTATAAACAGGGGGTAGGGCGCGAAGCCGGGACCAAGATAGCTGTTGAAGAACGAACTGCTCATATAAATCATCGGGCGAACGCCGTAGTGGGCCTCAAGCAGGTCGGCGAACTTCTTCACGCTGTCCTGCAACTGCTTGTTGCTCCAGCCGCGCCGCGTCTCCACGTCGAGTAGCGGTATGAGGTCCTGCTCCTCGATCTTGACGATGCTGATAAAGTTGGCGAACTGGTCGTCGATCGACGACGTGGTGCGCAGGAAGTGGTAGCTGCCCACCTTCACGCCGTGCCGGCGAGCGTGGTCGATATTGCGGCGGTAATGCCGCGACTTGTGGGTGGCGCCCTCGGTAGCTTTGACGTACACGAATTTAATATTCTTGTCGCTGGCGGTAGTGGTCCAGTCGATGTCCTTCTGATAGCTCGACACGTCAATGCCGTCGTAGTGCAGGCCCGGGCCGTTCTCATAGTTGTTATCGCCCACCACATCCACCTTCTGCTGCTGCGCGAAAGCGTTGGTAGTAAGCAGGATAGCTACGAGAATTAAGGATATGATTGCTATAATTTGCTTCATCTTGAACACACGTTTTTTCTTCATTATCACTGCCGGGGTATTACCGATGACTTTCAGGCCAATAGCCCTTTAGCGCACGCGGCTCGACGGCCCGCGACGCCGGCATTACCCCTGTGGTAACAATTTGCAAAGATAGAAATAATTGCACAAACCGCCAAGCACGACCGCCAAAAACGACAATAATTAATTACTTTTAAAGATTTTTATATTCCTCCCACACCCCAGTACCGCGCCAACTCAAGCGTCGGTCGAATAGGCAATCTTGTGCAGGCTGTCGGTAAATATCTTGACTGGCATAACGTAGTTGTTAGAATTGCGGCAAAGTTACAACATTTTTCTGACTCACCACCCATAATGCACCTTACCAATCCCTCCTCACCCAAGACATGATACAATCGGGGACAGTTCCGTTTTGTATCAAAACGGCGAAAATGATACAAAACAGAACCGTCCCCGATTGTCACTCATAGCCGCGAGCCAATGGTTGATTGGCCTTTATCTTTGCGTGAGACAAATCAATGTGTTTATTTCCGCCAGAAACTGCGAGTGAACACCGCCAGCAGGGTGATGATTTCCAGTCGGCCGGCGAGCATGAGCATCGACATCATCCATTTTCCCGACTCGGGCAGGAAATCGTACGACCCCGTGA
>JAFVDY010000083.1 GCA_017478265.1 Muribaculaceae bacterium
CAGGCGCGTCTTGGTGGCGTAAGCGTCCTCTCCCACGGCTTGCGGCGAGATGGTGTAGCCGGTAATTTCTCCCTCCATGCGCAAGTCGCTGTTTGGCGAGTCGATCACGCGAAGTCGGGTTTGCTGCGAAATCATGTCCATGAGTTTGTTCTCAAACAGCGGCTGCAAAGGTGGATAGACCATAGCCGCGCGTATCGGAAAGCTCGAGAACGAGATAGTCTTATACACGTTATAGTCGATGGCGGCGCCGTTGAACTTATAGCTCACGCACGACTGCGACACGGCTATGGCCATCAGCAGTATTACCAAGATCCGGTTCATCTCTTTCATTTGTTTGCCCTAGTGCTCGACATCGTCGAGGTTATATTCCTTAATCTTGCGGTAGAGCGTGCGCTCGCTTATGCCAAGCTCGTGGGCCGTGGCTTTGCGTCGCCCTCCATTATGCTCGAGAGCGCGCTTGATGGTCTCGCGCTCGATGTCCTCGAGGTTGAGTTTCTGCTCGTCGTGGTGATGCCGATGTTGAGTGTCGATAAGTTCGTCCACCAGCTCGAAGTCGGTAGCTTGAAGGTCGTGCACGGTGCCCTCGTCGAGCGTGGGTGGTGCGTGATGGGCGGTGACGGCGCCGGTGTCGTCCACGTCGAGGTGGAGCTCGCGGTGGGTCGACGGTCCCGATACGCCCGACGCCACTTCCTCCTTGAGCTTTTCCAACTCTTTTTGCAGCTGGAAGAGCATTTTGAACAGCAGCTCACGCTCCTGTGTGTAGTCGAACTGGGCCTTGTCGATCACAGCCGGCTTATAGCCATCGCCCATGTCGGGCAGATATTTCACCACGGTGTCGCGCTCTATAATGTTGCCTGCCTCGAACAGCGCTATCTGCTCAATGATGTTCTTTAGCTGGCGCACATTGCCGGGCCAGCGATAGTTGAGCAACGCCTGACGTGCGCTATCGGCCAGAGTGACAGCCGGCGTGCGATAGCGGTCGGCAAAGTCGGTGGTGAATTTGCGCACAAGCAGCAGCACATCGTTGCCCCTCTCTCGCAGCGGCGGAATGTTGATTTGCACCGTCGACAGTCGGTAGAACAAATCCTCGCGAAACTTCCCCTCCTTGATTGCGGCGAGCATATCCTTGTTGGTGGCGGCAACGATGCGGATGTCGGTCTTCATCACCTCGCTCGAGCCTACGCGCATATATTCTCCGCTCTCGAGCACACGCAGCAGGCGAGCCTGCGTGGTGAGCGGAAGTTCGGCCACCTCGTCAAGGAAGATGGTGCCGCCGTTGGCCTCCTCAAAGTAGCCTTTGCGCGACGAGATGGCTCCCGTGAACGCGCCCTTCTCGTGGCCGAACAGCTCGCTGTCGATTGTCCCCTCGGGAATGGCTCCGCAGTTGACGGCAATATATTTCTTGTGTTTGCGGGCGCTGTTCTCGTGAATGATGTTGGGGAAGAACTCCTTGCCCGTGCCGCTCTCGCCAATGATGAGCACCGAGAGGTCGATCGGCGCCACCTGCAATGCGCGCTCGAGCGCGCTCGTGAGCGACGGCGAGTTGCCTATGATGCCGAAGCGCTGCTTAAGGCGCTGGATTTGGGGTGAAATCGTTACTGTTTGTTCCATTTCTTCATCGAGTAGGTTTTTTGTTTCAAGAACTCGGCGAGCGCCTCGTTGCTCTCATACTTCGCTTGCTCCTCGGGCATGATCGGCTCACCTATCGACACGCGGAAGGTGGGACTCTTGCGGTGGAAAATCTCGCAGGGCAAACGCAGTGTGCGCAGGCGCCAGTCAATCACGCCCAGAATGTTAAACCACAAGCTGTTGTGGCCATGGAAATAGATGGGAATTACCGGCACCTGCATCTTCTTGATCAGGCGCATGACGTTGGGCTGCCAAGCGCGATCCTCGATGCGCAGGCCCCATGTGAATTTCGATACCGCGCCGGCGGGGAAGAACCCCAACGGCTTGCCTTCGCGCACGTGGCGCAACGCCTCGGTGATGCCGCGCATCGACACCGCCTTCTTCTTCGGGTCGCTGCTCGCGAGCGCGTCCACGGCGATAAACGCCGGCCTCAAAGCTCCGATATGGTTCAAAATCATGTTTACCATAACCTTGAAATCCGGACGGCGTTCGCCAACGATTTTAACCAGCATCACGCCGTCGAGTGCGCCGAACGGGTGGTTGGACACCGTCACAAACGCTCCTTCGGGCAACCGGTCGAGCACCTCCTCGCCGTCGATGTTGATGGTGGTGTCGAGCTCTTTGAGCATGTTCTGAGCAAAGGCTACGCCCGGTGTGTCGGCGTAGAGGTTGTGCATCCAGTTCACCTTGTCGAACCAGAGTAGCTTGAACAGCCATTTCACCAGCTTGGGCTTGCCCTTGAAGAAAGGTGCCATTTGGCATATATCATCGTAGTCGAGCACCGTACGCTTGTAGGGCAACTCGGTTTTGTTTTCTTCGCTCATATATCTAATTGTTATTTTGTCATAAAAAACGCCGTTTATGGGCATATTAGGGTGCAAAGTTACTAATTATATGAAAAAAAAGCACTACTTTTGGCGGCAAAACTGACAAAAAACAACCGAAATGGATATCAAAACCACTTTTATAGCTCTTATCGCGGCGTGTATAACATTAGTTGCGTGCGGCAATTCCGGCGGCGGCGACAACTCCGGTAGCGCGAGTGTCGAGGCCTCGACAGCGCCGGTCGCCATGGCTCCCTTTAACGCCGACAGCGCCTACGCCCTGGTGGCGGCGCAATGCGACTTCGGCCCACGAGTGCCGGCCACACCGGCGCACGGCCGTTGCGCGCAATGGCTCGAAAAGCAACTGAGCCTACACTGCGACACCGTAGTGCTTCAGCGCGCCACCGTCACTACATTTGACGGAAAACAACTGCCAATCACCAACTTCATCGGCTCGATCAACCCCGACAACCCCCGCCGACTACTACTCGTGGCACACTGGGACTGCCGCCCATGGGCCGACAACGACCCCGACCCGGCTAAACACTCGCAACCCGTGATGGGAGCCAACGACGCCGCAAGCGGTGTGGCGGTACTGCTCGAACTCGCGCGCACTCTACCCAAGAGCGAAACCAACATCGGCATCGACATTCTGCTTGTAGACGCCGAGGACTGGGGTGAGAACGGTGGCGACGAAAACTCGTGGGCGCTCGGCACGCAATATTGGGCGTCACACCCTCACGTCGAAGGTTATCGACCTGTCGCCGGAATACTGCTGGATATGGTGGGAGCAAAGGGTGCCCAGTTCAGCAAGGAATATTTCTCGATGCAATATGCCTCGAGTGTGGTCAACGACCTATGGAACACCGCCGCCAAGGCCGGATATAGCGCATTCTTCCGCAATCACTCCGGTGGAGCCATCACCGACGACCACGTGACTATCAACACCGTGGCCGGCATTCCATGTATCGACGTGATTGATATGCGCACCGGCACCAACTCCGGTTTCTTCCCCTATTGGCACACCACGGCCGATACGCTCGACAAAATCGACCCCGCGACACTCGGTGCCGTGGGCAACACACTCGCCCGCTTTATCGCCGGCTTCTGACCCCATACCTATTGACCATTAATTGCTGAGCCACCGCTCGCACATCTTACATCTTCTATCTTACATCTTCCATCGAAGCGATGTGACTGTGGAGCGCGCGATAGAACGGGTGGCGCGACAGGGTGGAGGCGTTGCCAAGAATGATGAGTTTCATGCGAGCGCGGGTCATGGCCACGTTCATGCGTCGCAGTTCGCGCAGGAAGCCGATGTTTCCATCATCGTTGCTGCGCACAAGGCTGATGATAATCACGTCGCGTTCCTGACCTTGAAAGCCGTCGACGGTGTTGACGCTGATGTTGCGCCGCAGTCCCTTGAGCGCGGCGTCGCGCCGTAGAAGCCGCCTGAGGTAATACACCTGAGCGCGGTAGGGCGAGATTATACCCACGTCGATGCGCTCGTCGACGAACCGTTCGCGGCCGATGCGCTCAATGTAGCCGTTGAGCGTCGCCAGCGTGAGCTCGGCCTCGGTGGCGTTGAATTTTCCCATGGTGGCGGTTACGGTCTCGCCGGCATCGAGTTCGGCGGTGTCGATCCATTCGATAGCTTTGTCGAGGTCGAGAATGCCGCGCCATTTCACCTCGGGCGCGCTCTCCATTTGGCCGTGGTAGAACCAACGGTTGGGAAACGCCATTATGTCGTCGTTCATGCGATACTGCCGCCGCAGGAGCGTCACCGCTTGCGGGTTCGACCCCACTATGCGCTCCATTAGAGCCACGCCCAGGCCGCCCTTTGTCGCTTCGAGGCTCTTGATGGTGGGAGGCAGCTGGCAATGGTCGCCGGCAAGCACCACCTTGCGGGCGCGCCTGATGGCAATCCAGCACGCGCCTTCCAGCGCCTGTGCGGCCTCGTCGATGAAGAGTGTGGCGAAGGTCTCGCCCTCGAGCACGCGCGACGCCGTGCCCGCGAGCGTCGATGCGATCACTCGCGCGTTGCCCATTATCTCGCTGTGGATGGCCAGTTCGAGTGCTGTGGCTCTCGACGTGAGCCGGTCGAGTTGCTGGTGGTAGCTCTCGCCGCGTTTGCGGCTCGCCCGCAGCTCGCGTATCGCTTTGCGCATTGCCCAGAGCTTGGGATAGTCGGGGTGAGCCTCGAAACGACGCTCGTAGGTGTAGCCCAGCAACTTATCGCCCACGCGGCTCGGATTGCCGATGCGCAACACCTCCACTCCGCGTTCCAGCAGACGCTCGCTTATCCAGTCGACCGCCATATTGCTCTGGGCGCACACCAGCACCTGATTCTCGCGGCGAAGAGTCTCGTAAATGGCCTCAACCAGCGTGGTGGTCTTGCCCGTGCCAGGCGGGCCGTGCACAATGGCCACGTCCTTGGCGAGCAACACCTCGTTCACGGCGTGCTCCTGCCAGCGGTTGAGCCACGGAAAGGAGAGCGGAGCGAACGCGAACCGCTCGAGTTCAGAGCGATTGTAGAATTTGTCGCGTAGCTGGGCCAGGCGCCCGGTGCGGGCATTTATCACCCGGTCGAGCGCCTCGAGCATCAGGCGGTAGGTGCGCTCGTCGATCGACAGCTGCACGCCCAACCGCTCCACGGAGTGGAGGCGAGTGATGTGCTGCGGGTCGTCGACGGCTACCACCAGCCGTCCTTGTTCGGCTATCGAGATGGTGGCGGTGAACGGCAGATAATTGACGTCGTCGATGCCGCTCACGCCGAAGAAAATCACCTGCTTCCCCGGATCGAAACCGCTGTCGTCGGGCAGATCATCGTCGTCGTTATCGTGAACGGCACCGGCTGTGTCGGTGCTGTAATACACCTCCACCACCAGCTGATTGAGCGAGTTGTAGTAGCTGCGACCCAGCCGCAAAGGGTAGTGGCAGGTGCCGCGCTCAATGTTCTGCTCGATGCCGCGAGCCTGTGTGAGGCGTTTAAACTCCTCGCGCTCACAGTCACGCTCAATCTCAATAAGCTGCCTCTGCCGTTGCAGCAGCGCTATCGCATTCACAGCCATATCCTGTTTCTCGTTAAGTCGATATTATCCCGGGCGACGCATGCGTCGCCCCTACAATTTTGCGATAATTAATTTGTTCAATTTGTAGTTTTAAAACCAAAAACTAATTCGTGAGAATTCGTGAAATTCGTTATTGCAAATTCGTTGACCAAAAATAATTAAAAGTTGTTTAAGTTGTTTTTCTATAACGTCGGCAAGTGTGTGAGTTATTTGATTTGGTCGAGCCAGCGATGTATCTCGTCGTCGCTCTCCTTCACCTTGCTGCCGCGAAGCGCCAGACCCGGCAAGAACTTGCTGCCCGGCAGCGCCGCCTTCAGGTCGGTAAGGCTCTCTCCCCAGTCGCTACCCTCGTTGGTGCTGAACGGAACCACGGTTTTGCCGTTGAACTCCTGATTCTTTTGGTCGATGAAGGTGGCTACAGGGCGTGGATATGTTCCCCACCAAATCGGGTAGCCGATAAAGATCACGTCGTAGTCCTCCATCTTCTCCACCACCGCTTTCAGCTCAGGCAACTCTTTCTTCTCAAGCTCAACCTTGGCCACATCGCAGCACTTCTGATAGTCCTCGGGATAGGCCTTCACCGCCTCGATGCGGAACAGGTCACCCTTGCCAATGTATTCGGCTATTTTCTTCGCCATCAGTTCGGTGTTGCCCTCGGTTTGGTTCACGATGCCGTCGGGTGTGTAGGTCCCGCCGTGGTGTGTGAAATAGAGGATGAGCACGCGTTTGTCGTCAAGGCCGCGCTGGGGTGCCGTGGTCTCTGGTTTTTCCACTTTTTTCGCTTTGTTGCCGCAGGCGGTCACTCCGGCTATGGCCACTATTGCCACTATTGCTAATAATATATGTTTTACCATTTCTTTTTTAAAATTCAATTAATCAACAAATTAAACGAACTGAACTATTCATGGCAAACTTCAAAAACAAGCTTAATCTCAAATTCGTTCAATTCGTTTAATTTGTCAAATTTATAGTTTAAAAATCCGGTTTTATTTGCTTGTCAAAGTGACGGTCTGCTTAAAGCCGCCGCCGGCAATGGTGACGTTGATGTCACCTGCCTTCTTTGTGCTTTGTACCACCACCACCAGTTTGCCGTTGAACAGATGCATTCGAGGCACGGTGAACTGTTCGAGCGACGTGGCGTCGCCGTTGCAGATGGCCTTGAACGTGCCTTCGTCGGCTACGCTCACCGTTACCAGGTCGTCGCGCGTGGGGCAGAAGTTGCCCTCGTTGTCGACGAGCGATACGGTGATGAACGCGAGGTCGCGACCGTCGGCGGCGAGCCGGTTGCGGTCCACTTCGAGCTTAAGCGTGGCGGGCTCGCCGGCTGTGCGCAGCGTCTGTTCGCCGGCCTTGTTGCCTTGCGCGTCGTACACCACCACTTTCAGTTCGCCCGGCTCGTATAGCACATTGCGCCAGCGCAGGCGGTAACGGTCCAGCCGGGTGGTGTCGTTCTTGCTTATTTTGCCCTGGCTCTTGCCGTTTACGAAGAGCTCTGCGGTGGGATAGTCGGTGTAGCAATACACCGGTGTCACCTGTCCTTCGCGACCCTTCCAGTTCCAGTGCGGAAGCAGATGGATGGTGTGCTCACGCTTGTTCCAGTGGCTGCGATACAGGTAGTAGCGGTCCTTGGGTATGCCGGCGAGGTCGACGATGCCGTAGTAAGCGCTGCGCGACGGCCAATAGGCGTCGTAGGGCGTGGGCTCGCCCAGATAGTCGAAGCCGGTCCACACAAATTCTCCCAGCGTCCACTTCATGTCGTCTTGCAGGCGCCAGTCGTCGTCGGGCAGATTGCTCCACCAGCAGTGCTCAAGGTCGTAGCTCGAGCATTGGCCGTTGTCGTAGGCCTTGCCTATTTGTTCCTCGTCGGGGAACACGTAGTTGCCGCGGCTACTCACAGTCGACGCGGTCTCGCTGCCGAGCACGAAGCCCTGCGGCAGTTTCGGGTAACATTCCTCGTAACGGTGAACACGATAGTTGAAGCCCGGCACATCGGCTTGCAGCGCGAAGCCGCTCTCGATGTCGGCGTCGGGGTTGTCCATGCCGCAGGTCACCGGTCGGGTCGGGTCGAGCTTATGACACAAGTCCACCAGCGCGCGATAGCGTTCGGCGCCCTCGGCTTTCCATTGCTCCGGTATCTCGTTGCCCACGCTCCACATGATTATGCTGCAGTGGTTGCGGTGGTTAAGAATCAGGTTGGTGATGTCTTTCTGCCACCATTCGTCCCAAAAGCGGTTATAGCCGTTCTTCACCTTAGGCTCTTTCCAGCCGTCGAAGCTCTCGGCCATCACCATCAGGCCCAAGCTGTCGCACAGCTCCATTTGCCACGTCGAGGGCATATTGTGGCTCGTGCGGATGGCGTCGGCGCCCATATCCTTCATAATCAGCAGCTGGCGCTCGAGCGCGGCGCGGTTCAGTGCGGCGCCGAGCGGACCGAGGTCGTGGTGCAGACATACGCCCTGGAACTTACGTTGCTGCCCGTTCAGGCGGAAGCCACCCTCGGGAGTGAACGAGAACGTGCGTACGCCAAACTTGTCGACGCGGCTGTCTTGCACCTTGCCGCCTACGCTAACCGATGTCAGCACGCGGTAGCGATACGGTGTCTCGGGCGACCACAGCTGCGGGTGGTCTATCGCGAGATACAGCCGGCTCTTGCCGTCGGCCTCCACCTTACCGCTTTGCTGCGTTAGCAGCTTGTTGTTGGCGTCGAATATTTTTATTTCGACGGTGGCCGCTTGGCCGCGTTTCAATCCGTTGACCTGCGTCTCCATTTGCAGCTTTGCCACCTGGCTGTCGGCGCTGATGGTGGTCATCGAGTGGCCCCATGTGTCAATATGGATTTTGCCGCCCGTAATCAGGGTGACCGGACGATACAGGCCGCCGCCGGGGTACCAGCGACTGCTCTCCTCAAGGTTCACAAGGTGCACCTCGAGGGTGTTGGGCTTTCCGTCGCGGTTAATAAATGGTGTGGCGTCGATGCGGAAGGCGTTGTAGCCGTAGGCCCAGCGGCCGGCCTCCTTGCCGTTGATATAGACTACGGGCTCGCTCATCGCGCCGTCGAACACCAGCTCGGCGCGCTCATGTCCCTTGGGCACAGTGAACGTGGTCTTATACACGCCCTTGCCTATCCACGGCAGAGAGCCGGAGCGTCCGCTGTGTTCGGTCTCAGTGTCCTCCCCATTCTCTTTGATCGCTACCACTTGAAGGTCCCACTTCTTGTCGAACGGACCGCCTATAGCCCAGTCGTGAGGGATGCTTACGCTCTCCCACGCGGTGCCGTCGTGGCTGAACTCCCAACCGTCGGCTAATTCGGTCGAGCGGTGTACTTGTGCCGTGGCGCTCAGCGTGAATGTTATCGCCGCCACAGCCGTAAGAATCTTGTGCTTCATCTAATGTTTGTATTTGGTTTACGTTAATAATTATCGCGTTTAGCCCGCAAAGTTACACATTTTACTCGAATTATCCCCCATCACAATCCAAAAATCCCCGAAAATAAATTATCCGCGATAATAAAAGAACTGGGTCACCAGGCCCCACACATCGTCGGCGCTGAAATCGTAGAGCGGAGCAAAGAATTCAATCACCTCACGCTCGAAGGCCTGCGACGACATCTCCCACGGACTGTCGGTCATCGGATCGCCGGCATTGTTCAGGCTCACGCCATACATGCCCGTGCCGATATACCACTCATAAAACTCTCGTAACTCGTTATCAGAGGTTTGGTTAACCGGATAGCCGAAGTAGGTCTGCTCGCCCGTCTTCCAGATTTCCACCCAGTCGTCAAGTTTCTTAAACCCGGAAGTATGCGCAAACATATATGGCGTGCTCAACAGCAACGCAACCGTTACTATTAATCTAACGTTAGTTTTCATCGTTTCTCGTTGGTTTAGTCGTTAACAATCGTAGGTGGAAATCCATTAAAAACAGGCTTTACACATTTTGGGCTTAAAGCAACGCCTTGATGGCGGCCTCGACGTCGGCGATAGGCGCTGTGGGCTCAAAGCGGGCTACAACCTTGCCCTCGCGGTCGACCAGAAACTTGGTGAAATTCCACTTGATGTCGGCCGAGGCGGCATAGTCGGGATTTTGCTTGCCAAGCATCTCGTCGAGAATCTTCCCTATCGGGTGGTTCAGGTCGAAGCCTTCGAAGCCCTTTTGCGCCTTCAGGTAGGCGAACAGCGGATGCTGGTTCTCGCCGTTAACCTCAATCTTGCGGAACTGAGGGAACTCGGTGCCGTAGTTCAGCTGGCAGAACTCGTGGATCTCCTCCTCGGTGCCGGGAGCCTGGTTGCCAAACTGGTTGCAGGGGAAGTCGAGAATTTCCAGTCCCTGCTCGCGATACTGCTTGTAGAGCTCCTCAAGCTCGGTGTATTGCGGGGTGAAGCCGCATTTGGTGGCGGTGTTGACGATGAGCAACACTTTGCCCTTGTACTCACCTAACGTGATTTCTTGCTTCTGGCGGGTTACCACCTTAATGTCATAGATGTTACTTGCTTCTTGTGCCATAACTGTAAATGTTAGCGTAAAAATAAGCGTTAATAATATTGTTTTAATTCTCATTGTTTCTCAATTTCTGTAGGGTTATTATTCGGGTTTAGCGATTATTTATATATCAAGTTGGCATGGCGTTAACTCTAAAGGCTTTGTAATTTTTTGTTTTCATGCCGCCGCAAATTTACAACTTTTTCTTCAATTCGGAGGATAATTTCCACAAAAACTCACACATTTCGGAGGATAATTTCTCCTCAAACACCATAATTCGTAAGATGACTTAAACAAAATCCCCCTATTCACCAACTACAAATTTATACTTGCGCCCACCAGCACTACCATCTTACCTTTGCCACAAGTTAAATTATTAATTAGAAATTTAAAATGAAACACATACCACTACTGTCCCACCCTTTTCGATGTAAGATGGAAAATGTAAGATGTAAGATGTGTCAACCAGTGTCCCACAAGCCAAAAAACTGCAAAGCAGTTTACACTATGCTTAACCCCGAAAACGCAGTTTTCTGGGTGGAGGGACGCGCCATGGCGCGTTCACGTTGGCACCCACTGTCCCACCCCACCAAACCAAATAAATATCCGCATAACTATGCGAAATTGACCCGAAAACCACTGTCCCAACTGTCCCGCAATGCATATTCACTCAGTTGTCCCACCTGCAACCACTGTCCCACTCACGACCTCCACCATGTCCTCGCCCGGAGCGACCAGAGCCGTACGGAAGCCGAGCCGCTCGGCGGCATCCAAGTTCGCTTGACCGTCGTCGAAAAACAGCGTCTCCTCAGGTCGTATCCCCAGCTTCGCGATGGCGTAGTCGAAGATCTCGCGGTCGGGCTTGCAACTCTTCGCCTCGTAGCTCGTCACCACACCGTCGAAATAATGGTCGAGGGAGTGTCCCAGCTTCTCAAACTCACGCTTGAGGATGCCCTCGAACATAATAGGATTGGTGTTCGACAGAATGTAGGTGTTGTAATGCAGCTCATGCCGCAACCGCTCGAGGCAACGCAGGCGATGCTCCGGAATGCCGACAATGAAACTGTTAAGAGCCTCGTCTATTTGCTCGTCACTTACCCCCTCGGGCAGCAGCGGACGCATTGCCGCGTGAAATCCGGCAGCGCCTATCTTGCCGCTCTCTAACTGTTCGAACGGACCCGATTGAACATATAAGCCTATCATCTGCTCGGGCTCGCGCATGCCGAGTGCCGCGAGCGAGCGCAGGCAACG
>JAFVDY010000084.1 GCA_017478265.1 Muribaculaceae bacterium
CGCAGCAAGCCAAGACCATGACCATCAATAAATATGAAAAAATACCAGTTATCTTCATATTGGTAGAGTTTAGAATGAGGGAGTGGCGAAGAAGTGGTGTTACGCCTCCAACACATCGTTGTTGTAATCGCTCATGCCGTTGAAGTCGTCGACATCGGCGCTTGTGAGGTGGAGGTTGTCGTCCATCTCCATACCGCTGTCGGGAGCCTCATAATTGAGAGTGGTGTCGACCGAGAGACCGTGGTTGACATCGTCGGCGTTGATGCCTGTGTTATGAGACTGTGCGCCAGTTGAGCGCACGCTGTCGTTACCGTCGTCTATAGCCACGTTGCCACCTTGCGCCACGTCGAAGTTGCCGAAGTCGTTGTCGTTACCCGCCATAGTGACGACCCGTGCATTTCCACCCTGGTTGGCCGCGAGTTCGAAGCCACCGCGTTGCGCGGGCGACATTGAGTTCCATTCGTTGGCATAATAAGTGTTGTAGAGGCGTCCGTGCCACTCAAACACTCCGCCTGGCCCAACCTCGGCGCGCGCTTGCGCGAACGCTTCGCTAAAGCTCAGTCCATCGTCAACGTTGGCCACGCCGGCGTCGGTGTCAATCACCACATTATTGTTGACCACAGCCGTGTGGTGAACGGTGTGTTGAGTATCCTGGTGCATAGCCTGAGCTGTGAAGTCGTGCTGTTCGGCTTCGCTCATAGCGTCCCACTCGTTGGCGTAATAAGTGCCGTAGGTGCCTCCATGCCAGTGAAATACTCCGTTGGGACCGAGGGCGGCACGCGCCTGAGCGAAAGCCTGACTAAAAGAGAGGCTGTCGCTGCACGTCATCTCTCCGCTGATTGTGACGAGGTGTCCGCCATCTGTGTCGACGGCAGCCATAGCGGCGTCGGCGCCTGACTCGACGTCGTCGACCGCGACCTCGTCGTTGCCAGTAGCGGCATAGGCCACTCCCGCGCCTGCGGCCGCACCCATCACAACGCCGGCGGCACCTGCGAGGGCGATTGTCTGTCCTACACGACTCTTAGGTTGCGCCTGCGCGCCGGGATTTCCGGGCAGGGGTGGCGGAACCATATTAGCTAACTCATTGCTCTCAGGAATGGGTTGATACATTGTCTCATCGTTAAAATTTGCCATAATTCTTTCTGGGGTTAAAATAGTTAGTAATCAATTTTTAGTGCAAAGATATAACCGCTGGAGCAGGTTCTGCAAATTTTTCGGCGCTTTTGTGCTGAAACGTAAGGTTTCAATGACGAAAGACCCGCAATTTGTGAACAAACACATGCGGCAGGATTTCTATATTCGTTCAAAAATTCTCAATAGAATACACATTAATTAATATTAAATCGACCGCAAAAATAAGCATAAAAGTTGATATAGACAAATAATAGAAGATTTTTTTCCTTTTTTCCTTCGCGGGCATGGATTTGCCATAAAAGCGAGCTGTATAAAAAACAACTTTAAACAAAAATTGTCAGGTACTTATATTTAGTGTTTGAAAACAATCAATTTTAGTTAAAGCCCGTATTTATGAACACTTAATGCGGTTAAAAGGCATTTTGGAATACAAGTATATACAGTTTATCAAGAGGGTTGGCGGGCTTGGAGTTTGAGGATTTCGTCGCGGTATTGAGCGGCTTCGATGAAATCCATCCGTTTTGCGGCCTCAACCATGAGCCTCTTTAGGTGCTCGATGGCCTTGTCGAGGTCGACGGCACTCATATAGGGTATAATGGGGTCGGCTGCTATGCCGGCGGCTCGATTGAATTCATCGACCACAGAGTATTCCTTCTCGGCCGGCTTGGCAGTGATGGAAGACGTGTCGATAATGTTGTTCTCATACTTGCGGGCATGCTTAACGGTGTCGTCGCTGACAGTCATATTCTTATCGACACCTATGATGGCGTTACGCGCTTTGACGATGGCTTGCGGCGTGATGCCGTGCTCCTCGTTGTACTTGAGCTGTAGTGAGCGCCGGCGGTCGGTTTCGTCGATGGTTTGCCGCATTGAAGCGGTGATAGTGTCGGCATACATTATCACCTCACCGTTGAGGTTGCGTGCGGCGCGTCCGGCGGTCTGGGTGAGCGATCGTCGGGAGCGCAGGAAACCTTCCTTGTCGGCGTCGATGATAGCGACGAGCGAAACTTCGGGCAGGTCGAGCCCCTCACGCAAGAGGTTTACGCCCACGAGCACATCGATTGCACCGGCACGGAGGTCGTCGATAATCTGAATGCGATCCATAGTCTCGACATCGCTGTGCATATAGGCACAGCGGTAGCCGAGTCGCGCGAGATAAGAGGTGAGTTCCTCGGCCATACGCTTGGTTAGGGTGGTGACGAGGGTGCGCTCGTGATGCTCGATGCGGAGTTGGATTTCCTCGACGAGGTCATCGATTTGGTTGAGCGAAGGGCGTACGGTAATCTTCGGGTCGAGGAGGCCTGTTGGGCGAATAATCTGCTCGGTAACAACGCCTTCGGACTGTTGCAGCTCATAGTCGGCCGGCGTGGCGCTCACGTATATTGTTTGGCCGGTGATGTTCTCAAACTCGGTGAAAGTGAGCGGCCGATTGTCGCGTGCAGCCTCGAGACGGAAACCGTAGCGTACGAGCGTGTCCTTGCGTGAGCGGTCGCCACCGTACATAGCGCGAATCTGCGGCACTGTGGCATGGCTCTCGTCGATGATAGTAAGAAAGTCGCTCGGCAGGCAATCAAGCAGGCAGTAGGGTCGGTCGCCGGGTTGGCGTCCGTCGAAGTAACGCGAGTAGTTCTCGATGCCCGAGCAGTAGCCCACCTCGCGAATCATCTCGAGGTCGTAGGTGACTCGCTCGTAGAGGCGTTTGGCCTCGACGGGTCGATCCTCACACCGGAACATCTCGACTTGCGTTCCGAGGTCTACATCGATTTGTCCGAGCACCTCCCCCATCCTCTCCTTTGGCGTCACAAACACATTGGCGGGAAAGATTTTAAAGCCGTCGACCTGTTCGCGCGGCATCGAGGTGAGCGGGTCAAGTAACTGGAGGCTCTCAATCTCGTCGCCCCAAAAGATAACGCGCAACACGAAGTCCTCGCCGGCGATGTGAACGTCGACGGTGTCGCCCTTGACGCGGAAATGGCCTTGGGCGAAGAGAATCTCGTTTCGCGAGTAGAGCGCGTCAACCAGTCGGCGCAGAAA
>JAFVDY010000085.1 GCA_017478265.1 Muribaculaceae bacterium
CCACTTGCTCGCCGTACTTCTCGTGGCAACGGCTTATCATTCGCCTTAGCATTCCACCGGGAGTGTCGCTACCGCTCTCAATGCCCAATTCATGCTCGATGTCTTCAAATATTTCTCTTATCTCGGTGGCGATGTCGGCAAGGGTAGTGCTCTTTACCGCCCCGAAACTGATGTGTATTACGGGATACCGCTTCCACTCGTGCTCCAGGCTGTCGATAGCGAGTCCCTTGAACAGGTCGCGGTTGCCGCGGAAGTAGTTCTTGAGCGTCGACACCAGCAGCGACTTGCCGAACCGGCGCGGCCTCGACAGGAACACGTAATCATACTTATGCGTAAGATTGTACATTATGCCGGTTTTGTCGACATAGTGATAATGCTCAGCGGCTATCTTCTCGAACGTCTGAACACCTACGGGATATTTTCTGATTCTCTGTTCCATAAACAGCTTTTGTCTAATCTTTACTGAAAAATCTTAATGCCGATTCTATGATGGCATCGCGCTGCGATGCGTCGGTCACCGTCTCAAGCGGAAAACCGAGCACTACCGTGCGATAATTGCCGCCGTCCATAGCGATGCCGGCGGGAATATTATTCTCGCTATAGCGGGCAATGGTGGAGCCGCGAGCGTCCGACGGCTTAATGGCGTCAGGGCTTTCGGCGGCATAAATCTCACTATTTAGTTTGGTGGCGAACTCCCACGTCTGGCCATCGCTAATGGCGCTGAACGGTGTCTGAACTGTGTAAACGCGTCCCAGCTGCGCCGCCTGATTTGTCAGGAACTCGTAGCCCAACACGTTCTTGGCGAAGTTCACCTCGCTTTGGTTCACGTTCCCGTTGTCCCAAACGTCGGTTCCCACATACGCTCCCGTGAGCAGCACGTTGCCGCCACCGCGCGTGTAAGCGCTCACAGAGGCTATGAGTCCGGGAGTAAACAATTTGTATTTGTTCGGCACAGCTCCGCGGCCCACCTTAGTCTCTTTCTGTTTGCCGGCTATCAAATCGACGGCTTTGAAGCCTTCAAGCTGGGCCACGCCGCGCTCGACAGCCTGCGCGCTCGCCGACACGAAGCTATAGCCCGCGGCCAGAATCGACTCGCCGTGCACTGCCGGATAATCGAACGTGTTGCCGGCAATCACAGTCGTTTCATATCCACTACGGCTCGCGCCGAATCCGCCGGCATCGTCGTCGCGCCACGGCTCGTTGCGACGGAACTCGAATTGCGAGCCCAAGTAGTTATATTGGCTGATGTAAGGCACACCATGATCTTTCTCGTCGGCAAAGCCGGCGAGGCTACCCGCGTCAAACCAGTCAGGGCCGCTCACACGTGTGAAGTTGTTCACCACCATTATCATGCCTTTGCTCTTAGGCGCTACGCCGAGCGAGAGCACCTCGCTCGCGAAACTGCGTCCGCCATCGTTAAGCGCCACCACGCGATAGCTATGCACCTTGTGGTCGCTGATCTTGACAGTGAAATAGGGCTTGTCGACCACCGCCAGCTCCTTAAAACCGTTCTCGCGGCCTACTCGCTCTTCCACTATATATCGTGTGGGCATCGCGCCGCACTCGCTCAGTTGGTCGCGCGTCGGCTCCCACGTGAGCATGAAGAAGTCGTCGCTCACCGCTTTCACCGCAAAGGTGTTGACGGGCAACGGCTGCACCACGTAACTCCTTCCGTCGCGCTGCGCGATGAATTTCAAGATACCCTTATATATCGCGCGGCTCACTGTGAAGCGGAACGACGGGTCGAGACCGTATTTCATATCTGCGAAATTCTGGTGCGACAGCAGCTCGAGCAGAATTGCGGGCACTTCAGGCACACGCGCCTCGTAGTACGACTTGTCCCACATGCCTCGACGTGTCCATTTAGGCTCATATTTCGCGCGCACGTCACCCACAATCTGCGACACTATCAAGTCGGTCAAGTTGCGGGAAATCTCGCGCGGGGTGCCGTCCTCCATCTTGCCGAAGTTCTTGCCGTTTTTCTTTGTGCAATAGATGCCGAGAGTGCCTATAATATCGTCGTTCATCGTAGTGCCGGCGTCGCTGTGGAATGCCATCGACATATCTACGGGCACATTCAGTCCTTTACGCCCGGGCAGCACTTGCGAGCCCCCGGCCAGATAGTTCACCCACTCTCCGCGGCAGCGATAGTCGTCGGTGTAGTCGTTGATGCCGTTCGACGGGCTGTACACCTCTCGTGGGAAACCCGACCATTGCAGGAAGTAGCGGGCACCCTCGGTGTAACGTGGGTGATTGCTGGGTTGATATTTATATTCTATACCGGGCTTTCCCAAGAATTCGGTGTTCTCCTGTTCGGCGGCAAGCGCCTTATTCTCGTCTGTGGGTAGGGCCGGTCGGCGCAAGATGTTACCTATACCACCGCCCACTTTCACGGCGTCGGCTGTGACGATAGCGCCTTTAGTCGCCGACAAGTTGCTTAGCACAACCACGTCTTTGTTCAAGCCCTTAGCGAGGCGATAGTGACCCAAGTAGACCCACACACCGCCGCCCATATTCTGGTCGATCTTCAGCTCTCTCACGCCGTTGAGTGTGTTGAGCCGGTACAGCGCGTCCTTACTGCTGCCTTCAACGGTCTTGTAGCTGACGTATATCGCGTAGTCGCCCGCCGCGGGCACTTCCACGTCCCAGTGCGCCAGCGATTGCTTGTCGGCGTCGGTCACCGTCTTCACGCTGCGATATGTGCCCTCGGCAAACGGGTTCTCAAAGTCCTTATACTCCTTGCGCATATAAGCGAAACCGCTCTTGTGGTCGCTCTTGCGCCATTTCTCGCTTCCGTGGCTCTCGCGATAGCCGTCTTGCGCCAGGTGCCCGTCGTTGTCGACTATAACCTCCACGCGCTGGGTGTCGCGCTCACGTGGATCCCACACGTAGGCGCCCGCGTTCTCGAGCATCGGGTTCAAGAACGGCATCACGTAGCTTTGGGTGTATAGGTCCTCAACAGTCTGGAACACGCGCGCGCGCTGCCACTCCCAGCGGTTGAGCTTGGGCTCGAAGTACCAGCCATGGCTCTGCCACATGGCTATTATGTTGCCATCCAGTCCTTGGCTGTAATGTCGGTTGGGGTCAACGTCGGTTACGAACGCGCTGTGTCGTCTCCGATAGCTCGGCTCGAACGACGTGAAATACTGATTAATATCGTTGCCGGCTATTGTGAGCTTGATAGGCTTCGACGCGTTGTCGCCGCCAACGATCTCGCTCACTTTTGCCCGCAAAGCCTCTATGCTCTCGCGAGTGAACGGCACGTCGGCAAAGCCCTCGCTCAGGTCGAGGTAGACACTATCGGCATCGGCCTCCAAGCGCTCCACTTTCACAGCTCCAATCAGTGAATGTTCGGGCTTCATGGCTGCTACCGCTTTCTCCACTTGCGAGCGTTGCTCGGTAGTGATAATAGGGGTGTTATTAACCGCGGTAACCGGACTGTTCGCAACCTCGGGGCTGATGCCCTGCGCGTGTGAGCCTAAGCTCACCACCACTGATGTTAATAGTATTATCGCCGTTCTTTTCATTGGGTTTTGGTAGTTTGAAGTGATAATTTCTATATTAATAATGTATAGTGTCTATTATAACACGTTACAAAATTATGTAAAAATTCTCAAATCAACACCAAAAATAGCCAACTTTTTCGCGATTTAAACTTTATTTAATATTCGGTAACAAAAATTCAGATTAATTCCGCGCCCCACAACTTACCTATTGCGAGTAGATATTCTCGATTAGGTGAGTTCTCATCTATCGTCGTAGCAGCGTGGGGTTAGGCGAGCGAAAGGTCGAAGTCTTTAATCAGTTGAATGAATTGAGGGTTGCGTTGTTTGAGGTCTTCGACTATTTCGCGGTCGGTCATGACGTGACGGTTGATTGCCACCTCTTTAAGCTCGACTTCGATTGCGAGCATATCGTTGTTGAGGGCGGCGCGCAGGTCGTTGACGATGCGTGGCATGGCGCCCTCAATCACCGTTTGTTCGGCTTTCGAACCCACCGCGATGCGGTAGGTGTTAGAATTGACTCGCGTGGGAATGGCCTGTCGCATGGTGGTGATTACGAGTTGCTCGTGCGGGTGTGTGTCAATATATTGTTGCCATGCTCGAGCGAGATCTTGCTCGGAGAAATCGCTGTTGCGGTGCGCTGTCGGGGCTGATGATGTGGCGTTGGCTGTAGCTTGCTGCTGTTGAGCCGCGGCTGCGGCGGGATTGTTGATGTAGATGCGCGGTGTGGCGGTAGCTGTGGCGGCGGGGCGCGCCGAGGTGGCACGCTGCGGTGCTGTGCTATGCGTTGCCGGAGCTGCCTGCTGTTGCGGCTGCTGTGCGGCTGTTCGAGGCTGCGATGTCGCCGGTTGTGCGGTCGCGTGTTGTGCGGTGGCTGGTGCGGTGGCTGTTGCTGTGGCGATTTTCTGCACCTTAGGCTGCGGTTGCGGGGTGAGCGGCGCCGCAGTGGCAAGCAGTTGGCACAGCTTGACGAGGGTGAGTTCGACCAGAAACTGCTTGTTGCTTGCGTTGCGGTAGTTGAGGTCGCAGGTGTTGCACAGATCCATTGCGGCATAGTAGAATCGTGGAGCGAACTTTGCCGCCTCCACAACGTGGCGTTGCGCAACGTCGTCGTTCATCTCAAGCAACTTGGCCGTTTGCGGAGTCGAAGCCACCATCAGGTCGCGAAGGTGTTGTGCCAGTCCGTTGATAAAGAATTGCGAGTCGAAGCCTTTGTCGCGTATCTCCTTGTAGATGAGCAACGCGCCGGGCACATCGCAGTTGAGGAACGACTCGTCGAGCCGGAAGTAGAAGTCGTGGTCGAGCACGTTGAGGTTGTCGAGTGTGGTCTCGTAGGTGATATTCCCTCCGCTGGAGGCTGCCACTTGGTCGAAGATAGAGAGCGCGTCGCGCATTGCGCCGTCGGCTTTCTGCGCGATGATGTTGAGCGCGGCAGGCTCGGCCGTTATTCCCTTGTCGGCGCAGATGCGTTGTAGCTGGTCAACGATGTCGGGCACGGTGATGCGAGCGAAGTCGTAGATTTGGCAACGCGAGAGGATTGTGGGTATAATCTTCTGTTTCTCGGTGGTGGCGAGGATGAAGATTGCGTACTCCGGCGGTTCCTCAAGTGTTTTGAGGAAAGCGTTGAACGCTTGATTGGAAAGCATGTGCACCTCGTCGATGATAAACACGCGGTAACGTCCCACTTGAGGCGGTATTTGCACCTGTTTGATTACAGTGTGGATATCGTCTACTGTGTTGTTGCTGGCTGCGTCGAGTTCCATTATATTGTAGGAACGCTGCTCGTTAAACGCACGGCACGATTCGCACTCGTTGCACGGCTCGCCTTCAGGAGTGAGGTGCTCGCAGTTGATGGCCTTGGCGAAGATACGTGCGCAGGTTGTTTTCCCTACGCCGCGCGACCCGCAGAAGAGGTAGGCATGGGCGAGGCTTTCGCTCGCGATGGCGGTCTTAAGTGTGTGGGTCAGGGCCTGCTGTCCGATCACGGTGTCGAACGTCGCGGGCCTGTATTTTCTTGCTGATACAATATATTTTTCGCTCATAGTAGTTTATCGTTTCTCGTTTCAAATAAACATCTTCCATCTTCCATCTTCCATCCTGTCAGGCTTCATCGTAGACGGTCGGGTCATCGATGCCGGCTTCGCGCAGTGCTTGGCGGCGTTCGCGGCATGTGCCGCACTTCCCGCAGTGGTTCTTGCCGCCTTTGTAGCAGGAGTAGGTGTTGGCGTAGTTGACGCCGAGCTCTTTTCCGTGACGTGCGATGTCGGTCTTGGTGAGGTTGGTGTAAGGCGCGAACACCTCAATATGGTCGTAAGTGCCGGCTTGCATGGCTTTGGATAGCGCGTCCACAAACTCCTGACGGCAGTCGGGGTATAGAGAGTGGTCTCCGGCGTGGTTGGCGATCATGACGCGTCGCAAACCGTTGCTCTCGGCTATGCCACATGCTATAGCGAGCATAATTCCGTTGCGGAATGGCACTACCGTCGCTTTCATGTTCTCATCGTTGTAGTCGCCTTCGGGTATGGCGTCGGCGCTTTCGAGCAGAGCGCTTTTGAAGTACTGTTTCATGAAGTCGAGTCGAACCACGATGCGCTTAATGCCAAGTTCTTGACATTGTTCGATCGCGCATAGGCGTTCGTGGCCATTCTGTGTTGAGCCGTAGTCGAAGGTGATGGCGAGCGCTATCTCGTCCTTGTACTCGTGCAACATCGTTGCCGAATCCATACCTCCTGAGATTATTATCACTGCGTCGCGTTGCATTATTATTGATTTAAATTAATTTATTAATCATAAGGAATTCATTTGCGGTCATTACCGGTAGTGAGGAGTTCGCGAAATCATTATAATTACGAGTTATAATGATTTCGGCTTTAGCTTGGATTGCTGTATAGTATTGAACAGCATCTTCGAAATCATCAAAGTTAGAAGCAAGCGCGTTGTCAATAGTCTTTTCGTTGGTTGTCGCTACATGAGCCACTTGTCGGAAATTGCAAAGTAAAGTCCTAATTCCGTTAGGCTTGTGTTTTCTCAACAGGTATGAAGCCGTGGAGAATGTTGTTGGCGATACGTAAATCTCTATCTGTTTATTATAAGCCATAGTAAACAACTTAACAGCGTCAATATAGAACGGATGACGATGTTCTAAAAGATCTATGACAATGTTTGTGTCTAAGAATAGCTTTGTCATTTGTGCTTTTCTTCCAAATGCTTATAGTAAACTTCGCGTTGATTAATATCTTCACTTGAATGTTGCTCGCAAGAGCCAAGCAAACTAAGAACTACCTCAGGCGCTTGAGAGGTGTCAACAGTTTTATTTTTCCCCATAATACGAATGAGGAAATTCTCAACAAGAGAACTAAGATTCAGCCCCTTCTCTTGAGCAAAAATCTGTGCCTGCTTGTAGACATTGTTGTTAATCGCTAATTCCATATCTGCAATATTATTATGTTGACCATGTGCTTAGTCAGTTATTTTAGCCGGGAGAGAAGTCGTGCGTTTACCATCGCCTGGTGATCATTGTCGCCCCAGTTGGCGAAGGGGATGATGGAGATGCCGCCGCGAGGGTTGAAGTCGCCGTGCACCTCAATGTACTTGGGGTCCATGAGCTTTATCAGGTCCTTCATGATGATGTTGACACAGTCCTCATGAAAGTCGCCGTGGTTGCGAAACGAGAAGAGGTAAAGCTTGAGGCTCTTACTCTCTACCATAAGCGTGCGCGGAATGTAGCTGATGGTGATGCGTCCGAAGTCGGGTTGTCCCGTCTTGGGGCACAGCGAGGTGAACTCCGGGCAGTCGAGAGTGACGAGGTATTCGTTGTCGGGGTGTTTGTTGACGAAAGCCTCGAGAATGTCGGGGTTGTAGCCGAACTCATATTTTGTGCCTTGGTTGCCGAGCAGGGTTACGCCCTGCAACTCTTTGTCGCTACGTGCCATATCGCTTTATTCTTCCAGTTTGTAGATATTTTCGAGTTTCAGTTCGAATTGGAGCGCCGAGAACGGTTTGATTACCGAGCCGCTGCCGTTGGAACCGTAAGCCACATTGTAGGGCAAGAGCACACGACAGGTGTCGCCCACGTGCATATTCATCAGAGCGATTGACCATCCCTCGATTACGTTGGAGCCGAGCCTTGTGCGATAGACCCCCGCGGCGGGACTTGTGCGCAGATACGAAGAGTCGAATGGAGTGCCGTCGTAAAGGCGGCCTTTGTATTTGACATCGACCATCGAGGTGTAGAACGGCTTGAGGTTGTCGCGTGTGAGGTTGGTGTCGTTATACCAATGGATGTAGACTTTGGCGTCGGCATCCCATGGCGCCACACATTCCTTGTAGTAGCTCTTGCCGGTTTTCTCGTCCACGAGGTTGCTTTGCTCGATTATCCACGCTTGATTGGCTTTGTTCCAGTTGGCGTACTTTCCGTTCTCACCGTCGCTGTCCTTAAAGCATGCGCTCAAGACTGTAGCGGCCAGCAGGAGAGCCATTGTTATGAAAGGTAATTTTCTCATGTCGGGGGGAGTATTACGTTATAATAAATGGAGAGAGTGATGAGATGCTAGACGAGTTTCTTGAGCAGATTGTTGAGGCTGCATTGCTCGCCGATGATTGTCGGCAGCGCATCGATTGCCACCCGCTGTTGCTCCATGGTGTCGCGGTCGCGAAGGGTCACGGTGTTGTCCTCGAGCGTCTGTCCGTCTACGGTGATGCAGTACGGGGTGCCGATGGCGTCCATACGGCGGTAACGCTTGCCCACGCTGTCCTTCTCGTCGTAGCGGCAAGTGAAGTCGAATTTTAGCAGCTCCATAATCTCTCGTGCTTTCTCAGGCAGCCCGTCCTTCTTTACCAGCGGCAGAATTGCGCACTTCACCGGAGCGAGCACCTTCGGCAGGTGAAGCACCACGCGAGTGTCGCCGCCGTCGAGTTTCTGCTCCTCGTAGCTTGAGCACATCACGCTCAAGAACATACGGTCGACACCAATCGAGGTCTCAATCACGTAGGGAGTGTAGCTCTCGTTGAGCTCGGGGTCGAAATATTGTATTTTCTTCCCGCTGAACTTCTCGTGTTGCGAGAGGTCGAAGTTGGTGCGGCTGTGGATGCCTTCCACCTCCTTGAAACCGAATGGCATTTGGAACTCGATGTCGGTGGCGGCGTTGGCGTAGTGCGCGAGCTTCTCGTGATCGTGGAAGCGGTATTTCTCGTCGCCCAGGCCGAGCGCCTTGTGCCAGCGCAGTCGTGTTTGTTTCCAGGTTTCAAACCACTTTAGTTCATCGCCCGGACGTACGAAGAATTGCATCTCCATCTGCTCAAACTCGCGCATGCGGAAGATGAACTGACGGGCTACAATCTCGTTGCGGAAAGCCTTACCGATTTGCGCGATACCGAAGGGTATGCGCATTCGTCCGGTTTTCTGAACGTTGAGGAAGTTGACAAAGATGCCCTGAGCCGTCTCGGGGCGCAGGTAAACGTCCATGGTGCTGTCGCTGCTGCTACCCATTTGCGTCTTGAACATGAGGTTGAACTGACGCACATCGGTCCAGTTTTTTGTGCCGCTGATGGGGTCGACAATTTCGTAGTCGACAATGATTTGCTTAAGCTCGTCGAGGTCATTGGCGTTCATGGCCTTTTCGAAACGGGAGTGAAGCTGGTCGCGCTTGGCCTGGTGTTCGAGCACACGCGGGTTGGTTTGGCGGAACATTGCCTCGTCGAAGCTGTCGCCGAAGCGCTTGTGAGCCTTTGCCACTTCCTTGTTGATTTTCTCGTCGATTTTTGCTATTTCGTCCTCGATGAGAACGTCGGCGCGGTAGCGTTTTTTGCTGTCGCGGTTGTCAATCAAGGGATCGTTGAAAGCGTCTACGTGGCCGCTCGCTTTCCAGATAGTAGGGTGCATAAACACCGCCGAGTCGATGCCGACAATGTTCTCGTGCAACAGCGTCATAGCTTCCCACCAGTAACGCTTGATATTGTTTTTGAGCTCTACGCCGTTTTGACCGTAGTCGTACACGGCGCCCAAGCCATCATATATTTCACTTGAGGGGAACACAAAGCC
>JAFVDY010000086.1 GCA_017478265.1 Muribaculaceae bacterium
AATTCGTGTAATTCGTTGACCAAAAAGCACCCTCGACCACTGTCCCACCCTGAAAAAATTCTACCTCGCAAGAGGTAGATACTATAAGTTAGCCCCACATTAAGGAGCTTGCGACGTATGTGTGGGGTTTGTTGTTTTATATCGCCCGCTCCAGCGCCCGCCCCCTCGCGACCACTGTCCCACACTAAGTCACGAGTGGTGGCGATGACGGCGACGATGGCGGTAGTGATGCTTGTGACGCAATAGATAGTGGCGCCACTCTTTCATCAGCCATAACTTCATAAGCAAGTAGCCTATTGCCGCACCGGCGGCATCGGCTCCCCAATCGAGCAATTCATAGCTGCGGCCGTTCTCCATTACAAGCTGAGCAATCTCAAGCAGACCGCCAAACGTTGCGGCACCGGCTGCGAACGCAAGCTCGACATCGAAGCGCGTGTGGTGAGGCAGATGGTGGCGAACATAGTCGCACAGGTAAACCATGGTAAGCACACAATAAAGTATGCCATGCATTACCTTGTCGCTATGAGGAAAATGGAATAAACCGGCGCCTGCGGGTTCAGAAGCCAACGACAGATAAATCACTATCAGCGTAGCCAACACCGATAGCGTCCACACGGGTATTATCTTTATCAGTTTTTTCACTTTTAGCAATGATGTTTCATAGGTTTTGCGACGCAAAATTAGTAAAGATTATTCTTTTACAGCACCGAAAATCGACAAAAAATTATGTTTACTGAAAAATTATCACCAAAAACACCGCTATTTGTGACATTTTTATTAATTTTGCAGCGTTTTTACAACATTTTAACGAAGGTTTATTGCAAAATTATGGGTATTAACGGCAAGAAGTAGTGGAGTTTAAGCCGCGGCGAGGCCGGGGGCTTGCTCGTATTGTCGGTGACGATAGCGTTACTGACAGTAGCACTTATTTTCGTCAGATCGCGACGCGCCGAGCCTCTAACGGCCGCCGAACGCGCCCGCGTCGAGGCGTTCGACCGCGCCATCGACAGTGTCGAGCTGGTCGAAACCCGAAAAGCCGCCAAAGCCGACTCCACAGCTCGGCAACGCCATAAGCGCGACAAGCGTCCCGCTACGGCCAAGGCTAAAGCGAAACCAAATCGCTCGAACGCCGACTCCGAGCGTCCCACTCCAGGCAACAACCTCGAGAGAATGCAAAACTTTAAAGACAAACAGAATGAGTGAAAGAGTACAATTTGCGACACGCGTTGGCGCGATAGCCGCTTCGGTAGGCTCGGCCGTTGGCCTTGGCAACATTTGGCGTTTCCCCTGCGAGGCGGGCGAACACGGCGGTGGCGCGTTTCTGCTCATATATCTGGCCTGCGTGCTGCTCATGGGTATACCGGTGATTGTAGCCGAGTTTGTTATAGGTCGCGGCACACACCGCAACGTGTCGGGAGCCCTCCAACAGCTCGCCCCGGGCAAGAAGTTCCATTGGCTGTCGTGGATGTGGATCACAGCATCGCTCATGATTCTCAGCTTCTACAGCGCGGTGTGCGGCTGGATTGTGGAATACCTCATTCAGGCCGCGAGCGGTCACATGTCGGGACTCACGCTGGAGCAATACCACGAGCGGTTCAACGCGTTTGTAGCCAACCCGTGGAGGTGTAGCCTGTGGACGGTGCTCTTCCTGCTGATTAACTATTACGTGCTGCGCCACGGAGTTAAGCGCGGTATTGAGCGCGTTGCCAATGTAATGATGCCCCTGCTGTTTATCATATTGATTATCCTTTCGGTCAAAGCGCTCACGCTCGATAAAGCCGCTGAAGGAATTCGATTCTTGTTCACGCCAGACTTCAGCAAAATCACCCCTCGTGTGGTGATAGGCGCCATGGGACAAGCGTTCTTCTCGCTCAGCTTGGGACTCTCATGCCTGCTCACCTACGCCTCCTATTTCAACAACAGCAATCGGCTGGTGCGGAGCGCTACCATCATCGCCGTGCTCGATACGGTGGTGGCAGTACTTGCCGGCATCGTGATTTTCCCCGCCGTGTTCACATACGGCATGACGCCACAGGAGGGGCCGACGCTCGTGTTCGAGGTCCTGCCGGCTATATTCCAACAAATGACGGGCAGCTACGTATGGAACCTGCTGTTCTTTATTCTGCTCTTCTTCGCCTCGCTCACGAGCACGATTTCGATGAGTGAAATCTCCATCACCTTCTTCAGCGAGGAGTATAAGATGAGCCGCAATGGCGCCACGGCCCTCAACACGGGCATAGCGGTAGTGTTCGGCGTACTGTGCGCACTATCGTTCGGTGTGCTGAACGATTTGCGCATCTTCGGACTGACGTTGTTCGAACTGTTCGACTTCGTTTCGTCCAACATTCTGCTGCCGGCGGGTGGTATCTTTTTCTCGCTCTTTGTGGGTTGGTATGTCGACCGCCGGTTCGTTCGCGACCAACTTACCAACTTCAGTACCGTCACTCCTCGTGTGCACGGCATCATCGGCTTCTGTATGCGATGGGTGGCTCCCGTAGCGATAACCATTGTGTTCCTCTACGGCTTATTCGGACATTAAAAAACAACAAGCGATAAAACAAATATTTTAATATGAATCAGACAGTCAATAAACGGCAAGGCTTCGCCACGCGCGTCGGTGCTATAGCGGCAACGGTGGGCTCGGCAGTGGGACTGGGTAATATCTGGCGCTTCCCCTATGTAGCCGGCGAGAACGGCGGCGGCGCCTTCATTATAGTTTACATTGTGTGTGTGCTCCTGCTGGGCATACCGGTGGTTATGAGCGAATTCATCATCGGCCGCTCTACTCATAAGACGATGAAAGGTGCGCTGCAACAGCTGTCGCCACACTCTAAGGTTTATCGTTTCAGCTACGTGTGTATTATAGGTGCAATCATCACTTGCTCGTTCTACAGCGTGGTGTGTGGCTGGGTGATTGACTATCTGTATCATGCCGCTACCGGCTCACTATTGGGCCACTCGGCGCAGGAGTATAGCGAGCTGTTCAGCGCCGAGGTTGGCGACCCGTGGCGGTGCTGCCTGTGGACGTTGCTGTTTCTGGTAATTAACTTCTTTGTGATGCTGCATGGCGTCCAAAAAGGCGTTGAGCGTGTTGCCAACGTGATGATGCCTCTGCTGTTTATCATGTTAATCATCTTCTGTGTCAATTCGTTGTTGCTGCCGGGAAGCAGCGATGGAGTGCGCTTCCTGCTTCAGCCTGACTTCTCGAAGTTGACGTGGAAAGGAATAGTGGAGGCTATGGGACAAGCGTTTATGTCGCTCACGCTGGGCATTGCCGGACTCGTCACCTACTCGTCGTATTTCAAGGACAATACTCCGTTGGTGAAAGATGCTGCGACCATCGCCACGCTCGACACGATGGTAGCCATTCTCGCCGGTATCGTCATCTTCCCCGCTGTGTTTGCTTTCGGACTGCAACCGGAGTCGGGACCGAAACTCATTTTCGAGACCCTGCCGGTCATCTTCCAGCAGCTGCCGGGCGGTAGCATTTGGGCTACGATGTTCTTTATATTGCTATTCTTTGCGTCTCTCACCAGCACCATCTCGCTGAGTGAGATTCCCATTGCCGCCTTTGTGGAGGACTTTAAGATTTCACGTCGACGCGCCACGGTGCTGTGCGGCGTAATAGTAATCGCTTTGGCTTTACTGTGTGCGTTGTCGTTCAACGTGCTCAGCGACTACAAGCTGTGGAAAATGAACATCTTCGACATCTTTAACTACGTCTCGGCTAACGTGTTTATGCTCATGGGCGGACTCTTCACCGCCGTCTACGTAGGATGGTTCCTCAACAAGAAGATAATCACCGACCAGTTCACCAACTTCGGCACTGCCGGCAACCGCTCGCAGGGCTACATCATCTTCTGCCTGCGCTTCGTTGCCCCCGTCGCCGTACTGCTCATCTTCCTCTACTACACCGGCCTGCTCAACGTCCTCTTCCCTTAATTGCCGAGGATGATGGCGTAGAGAGTAGATATGTCGCCGGCGTTGACGCTGCCGTCATCGTTGAGGTCGGCATTGGCGGTGTCGCCGGTGTCAGAGCCGAGTATGATGCCATAGAGGGCCGACACGTCGCCGGCGTTGACGCTACCGTCGAGGTTGATGTCGCCCCGCTCATAAGTGATCGGCTGCGAGCCTACCCCTTCGGTAACGATAATACTGAACACCGCGAGGGCGTTGTTGGCGTCGGCATCGTGACAGGCTACACGAAGGCGCACCTTTTCGATACCCGACGGGAGGGCGAACGCGAGAGTGTCGACGTGATGCGTCAATTCCTTAGTGTACAGCAAGAATTGACTCGCCACTACCCCGCCCTCGCCATCGAGCAACTCGAACGTGGGCGAATTGCGGCGCAAGTCGTAGCCGGCACCCGCGGTCGAGCAGTAGGCATCTAAAACAATGTCCAGTTGACCTATACCGCTGAGGTCGATTTCGGGCGACACAAGAGTATACGCTACACCGGCTCCGTTGGTGAAGATATTAATCTTTTTGGCGAGGATGTTCTCGTTGTTGAGTTTAACATCGTTGCGGGTGTAGGTCCAGGTGTCGAAGTTGTTGCGGTCGAAGCGCAGCAATTCGTCGCCCGTTGCGGCAACGGCGCTCATAGCCACAAGTGCCATTGCCATTGCGAGTATTCTTGCAGATAGTTTCATAAATCAATGAATTTTAGGATATTACTTCTTTATTATCTGTTTAACGGCGCTTACGATGTAGTCTACGTCGTCGTCGCTCACACAGGGACCGCTGGGCAAGCATAGTCCGCGCTCAAACAGATGTTCGCTCACACCATTGACAAGCGCCGGTGCGTCCTTATACACCGGCTGACAGTGCATTGGCTTCCACAGTGGTCGAGTCTCAACGTTGGCGGCATCGAGGGCGACACGCAACTGCTCGTAGTCGACACCACCGGTTAGTTCGGGCTCCACCACTATGGTATTGAGCCAGTAGTTAGGCTCCATATAGTCCTCAGGAGCAACGTGAACGGTGATGCCTTCAACGTCGGCAAAACCTTTGACGTAAAGATCCTTAACATGGATGTGGTGGGCGATATGCTCGTCGGCAATCGTCATTTGTCCGCGACCTATGCCAGCGCAAATGTTGCTCATGCGATAGTTGAAGCCAATGTGGATATGATGGTAATAAGGGAATGGCTCGCGGGCTTGAGTGGCGAAATACATTATGCGCTTCTTGGCCTCGTCGCTCGGGCAGATGAGGGCCCCGCCACCGCTGGTGGTAATCATCTTGTTGCCGTTGAACGACATAACGCCGTATTCGCCGAAGGTGCCAACCACCCGTCCGCGATAACGCGAGCCGAAGCCCTCGGCAGCGTCCTCGAGCACAGGGATCTCATAACGGTTGGCTATCTCCATAATCTCGTCGATATAAGCGGGCATACCGTAGAGGTAGACGGGGATGATTGCTTTCGGCTTCTTGCCGGTGGCGGCTATGCGTTGCTTAATAGCGTCCTCAAGCAGGTTGGGATCCATGTTCCAAGTGCCGGGCTCACTGTCGACAAAGACGGGTGTAGCGCCTTGATATACAACCGGGTTGGAACTTGCCGCGAAAGTGAACGACTGGCAAACGACCTCGTCGCCCTTGCCCACGCCCAACGCAACTAACGCCAAATGGATAGCGGCAGTGCCGGCGCTAAGTGCCACCACTTGCTTTCCTTCGCCCACAAAGTGTTCGAGATCTTTCTCAAAGGCGTTCACGTTAGGGCCAAGAGGTACCACCCAGTTGGTGTCGAAAGCCTCTTGTATATATTTCATCTCATTGCCGCTCATGTGGGCAAGACAAAGTAGAATTCGGTCACGTTTCATAGCTCTAATACGATTGATTTCCTGTCAGTTAGTAGTATAATACGGTTTAATTAAAATAATCTTGCCTGGATTTGCTGCTCGGCGTTAAGCTCGTTGATAAACTTCTCGTTCCAGTCGAAGCCTATTGCCCGGCGCCCGAGCCCCACCGCCACACGGCAGGTGTTGCCCGTCTTGCACATCGGGTCGAGCACGATACCACCGGGCGGGCAGGTGGCATAAATCACGCGTCTGGCGAGGCGTGGCGGCACCACCTCGAGGCGCGACTTCTTGTCGCGCTCGATAGCGATCTCCCAAAAGTTGGATGGCAAGATACGGCTCACGTGCAAGAAGTAGCCTTGGCTATTTATGCTTCGCCCGCGCTCGCTATCGTCGCCAAGGGGGATTTTGCTCTCGCGAAGGAAAAGGCGGAAATTGGAGATTTCGCCGCGGTCGCGTCGAGCCAGAGCGTCGTCGAGCACGGCCATGGCCTCGCGTTTCTCGTCGGAGTTTAGCACTTTCGAGTTCTCGATTTTGCGGCGGTAACCATTGCCGCTCGAACCTCGTGTGGAACCGACGTTGGCAACAGTTGCAGCTAGCACGCTGCCGTCGAAGTAATAGTCATCGGCTTTGACGAAGTGAAAAAGCGGATGAACATCGTTCATGAAGTCGTTGCCTCGCCCTACGTTACGTAGCCACGCGATGGTGTTGGCAAGGCGCCAACCCTGATTGAGCTGCATCGCTCCCGCCAAGCGGGTGGCGAGCGAGGCATCCTTGTCGGCGCTAACATGCAGCCAGAGCGAGCCTTGCCGGGCCAGTGCGCGGAAGAGTTCGCCGGTGATGTCGAGCGCCCGATTGAGGGTGATTGACGTGGGCAGCTGCGTGAGCACGCAGTCGACAGCGCCATCGCCAACGAGTCTCAGCAACTGCTCCGGCTCGCCGGCGACATACCGCGGCGAGACGCCAAGAGCGTCGGCAAGCGTTCGCCGTTCAGTATTGATTACCATAGTCGTTCCACCTATAAAAACCAATATATTCCGCTTAAAACAAACAAAATTACACCTTTTCGCCGAAACCGCCAAAAAAAACCACCCTTTTCTCCATTTTTCACATTTTTTCACTAAAAAACACCCTTTCTACTGTTTGTTTAGGGCATCTTTATCTTTCGTATTGGTGTCGGAAGTGGCTGGTGGGTTGTCTTTCGGGTAGGGGGCGTATTGGGTGGCGTCGAGTTCGGCTTGGCGGCGCTGGCGGAGTTGTTCTTTTTTTCGTAGTGACCAGTAGAGGGCCGCGATGATGAGGAGGCTTGCGGCGAGTATGAGCCAATAGTAGCGCACGTGGTTGCGGTAGCCGATGATGGCCATTACCGCGAGGTAGATGAGCATGACGAGCGGCAGGACTATATGTCGCTTCGGTTTCATGGTTGTGCGGCTGATTCGTGAATGATGTATTTCGACTGCTCGGGGTGGAAGAGGCCTTGAGTGAGGTGGATATAAATTCGTGCGCACGCCCATGCGTCGATGGCGCCGTAGCGTTGCTGGCTCTCGGTGAGGGCCGGTGCTTCCCAGTTGGTGAGTCGCTGTGATTTGGCTATTTTCTCGCCGAAGATGATGGCATAGACTTTCTGTAGGCTCATGTCGGTGATGCAGTATTGCTTGACGAGTTGTTGCAGTTCGACGAATCCTTGCGGCTCGATGGGCGTGATGCGGTTTAGCGCCATGAAGTCGTCGGAGATAGAGAGTCCCACTTTCAAGCAGTCAGGGTCGGTGAGGTATTGCACGAGCTGATCGGGCAATTTTATTTTGTTCAAGCGGAAGAGGAAGCATTCGCTGAGCGTGGAGAGTTGCATGAGTGCCGGCGGGCGCATCGGTCCGCGTCGGAAAGAGGGTCGGGTTTCGGTGTCGAAGCCTACAACGTTGGCATTGCGGAGCACGTTGATTGCTTCGCGCAGGTGGTACATGGAGTCAATGACATGAATTTCGCCCGGGAATTCAACCTGGTTCATGTCGTGAATTAGCTCTTTATTTATAGCGATTTCCACTTGAAATAATAGCGTTTATATGTAGTTAGAACCCGTTTTCGTATTGCAAAGTTACTAATTTTGGTGGTTATATGGGGAAGAAAAAGTGTTATAAATTGTTAACAGTTGTTCAATATTACATTTCTTGCCTTTTAGGGCATTTTGCGCAATAATAGTGTTAAGAAGCAGGCGCCGCCGTCGCGGCGCCGCCTGAAACTACTTTTATATGAGAAATATATTATTACGTGCAATTTTGGTTGGAGCTCGGAGAGCTCGGAGAGCTCAGTTGCTTGGGACACTTATCCGCAGCGGGAGGTGCCGCAGTTGGTGCAGATGAGGCATCCCTCTTGATAGACGAGGGTTTCCTGTCCGCAGTTGGGGCAAGTCTGTCCGCTAAGCTTGGTTCCGTCGGGCATATACTTTTTGAGAGCCCGCTCGACGCCCATCT
>JAFVDY010000087.1 GCA_017478265.1 Muribaculaceae bacterium
CTATGGTGTTCGCCGGCGTCTACCCTATTGACCCTGAGGACTTCGAGAACCTGCGTTCGTCTCTTGAGAAGTTGCAACTCAACGACGCCTCGCTCACATTCACTCCCGAGTCGAGTGTCGCGCTGGGCTTTGGCTTCCGTTGCGGCTTCTTGGGCTTGCTGCACATGGAGATTGTTCAAGAACGCCTCAGCCGCGAGTTTAACATGGAGGTGATAACTACGGTTCCTAACGTATCTTATAAGGTGTACGACAAGAAAGGCAATATGGCCGAGGTGCACAATCCGGCCGGACTGCCCGACCAAACGCTTATCGAGCACATAGAGGAGCCTTACATTCGCGCCTCTATCATCACCCAGAGCGAATATATGGGGCCAATCATCACACTTTGCCTTGCCAAGCGAGGCGAACTCGTGAAGCAGGAGTACATCTCAGGCAATCGCATGGAGCTCACGTTCGACATTCCGCTGGGCGAGATTGTTATTGACTTCTACGACAAACTAAAGTCAATAAGCAAGGGTTATGCCTCATTTGATTACTACATTAAAGACTTCCGCGACAGTAAACTCATTAAGCTCGACATTCTGCTCAACGGACAACCGGTAGATGCTCTAAGCTCACTTACTCATGTCGACAACGCCGTCACCCTCGGTCGCCGAATGTGTGAGAAGCTGAAAGAGCTAATTCCTCGCCAACAGTACGATATCGCCATTCAGGCAGCTATAGGCGCAAAGATTGTTGCGCGCGAGACTGTAAAGCAAGTGCGTAAAGATGTTACCGCCAAGTGCTACGGTGGCGACGTGAGCCGCAAGCGTAAGCTACTCGAGAAACAGAAAGCGGGCAAAAAGCGAATGAAGCAAATCGGCACCGTGCAAGTGCCGCAAAAAGCGTTCCTCGCCGTACTCAAACTCGACTAAAGAGGTGTAAAGATATAATTATGGAACATCAAAGTGTCGTAAAATCGAGATATTACTGGGCAATACTGCTTTTTGCGGTTGCCGGCATGGTATTGCTCTTCATGAAGTGTAAGAGTGTCAAGCAGTTCAAATCGAGCGGCGTGGTGTGGACCACTGAATATCACATCACCTACACCGCTCCCTCCGACATGAACGACTCGATACAGGCCATTTTCAATGCCATCGACAAGAGTGCCAGCGTATACAACAAGCAATCGCTGGTGACCGCCCTCAACAACAACACGACTGATGTTGTTGACGCTTACATCGCAAAGCTCTACAATACCTCTGTCGATATCAACAAGGCGAGCGATGGAGCCTACGACCCCACTGTAATGCCACTGGTAAACGCATGGGGATTCGGCTATAAGAGCGGTAAGTTGCCCGATAAGGCTCAGCTGGACAGTATTCTTGTGTTTGTGGGCCTCAATAAAACACGGCTCGACGGCAACAAGCTCATCAAGGACGACAAACGAGTGCAATTCGACTTCAGCTCGATAGCCAAAGGTATGGCGTGCGACGAGATTGCAGAGATGCTCAAGCGCTCCGGCGCAACCAGCGCCATGGTCGAGATTGGCGGCGAGGTGGCGTGCTTCGGCCTGAACGAGCAAGGCACGGGCTGGAACATCAGCATCGATATGCCTATCGAGCAAGCCGAAGGCGAGGCGGTGCAACACGCTTCGGCCGCTGTGGTCACTATCGACAATGGCGGGGGCGTAGCCACCAGCGGCAGCTATCGTAAGTGGAAAGAGAGCGGAGGAAAGAAACGCTCACACATCATCGACCCGAAGACCGGTAGTGCCGACGAGAGTAACTTGCTAAGTGTCACCATCATCGCGCCCAACTGCATGAGCGCCGACGCGTGGGCGACAGCCTGCATGGCCATGGGCGTGAAGCGAACTCAGTTGCTTATGCAGAACAACACTTCGCTCGGAGTGATGACAATCCACGTGGACGACGGTGGCAACCTGGTGGTATGGAGCAACAAGGCGTTTGCCGACAAAGTGAAACTCGAAAACTAACAATCTTATTGCCGACAATGAACGACAACACTCGAAATATCTTCCTGCGCGGAGCCGAGAGCGGTATTCCATTCGGAATCTATCTATCGATAGCATCGATAGCCACCGTCTTTGGCGACAGAATGGAGTTTCTGTCGTTGTTGTCGATGTGCATGATATTGTTTATTCCCATCTTGGTGTATCGCTTTCAGCGGCGCCAATATGTAGCGTCAGAGATGCAAGCCACCCACAGTGAGCTGTGGATACACGGTATAATTATGAATATTGGCGGGGCGGCTATCTGTGCGCTTGTCACCTATGCCGTGATTGACATATTTCGACCCAACTACGTGGCAGAGATGATGAACCAATCGCTCGAGATAATGAAGAGCGACCCTATATTGCGTGGCACCGAAGTGGTGAAGACACTTGATAAGGCAATGGACAATAATTATTATCCGCGAGTGATTGAGCTGGTGATGCAGATGTTCTGGCTCACATCGTTTTTAGGCTCTATCGGTAGCGCTGTTACCGCGCTTATCGCCCGCCGCAACCGTAAGTAAATCAGTTAACAGACTTTATAAATGGACATTTCGATAGTAATACCGCTATACAACGAGGCCGAATCGCTCCCCGAACTCGCCGCATGGATTGAGCGAGTGATGAAGGAACACGGTTTCAGCTACGAGGTGCTGATGATTGACGATGGCAGCACCGACGACTCGTGGAGCGTGATTGAGCAGTTGCATGAGCAAAACAGAGCCATCAACGGTGTGCGATTTCGACGCAACTACGGCAAGTCGCCGGCGCTCAACACCGGCTTTTCGCTCACCAGAGGCGATGTGGTTATCACCATGGACGCCGACCTTCAAGACTCCCCCGACGAGATTCCGGAGCTGTATCGCATGATAAAGGAAGACGGTTACGATCTGGTAAGCGGCTGGAAGAAAAAGCGCTACGACCCGCTGTCGAAAACTCTTCCCACCAAGCTCTTCAACGCCACGGCACGCCGGGTGAGCGGCATCAAGAACCTGCATGACTTCAACTGCGGACTTAAAGCCTATCGCAGCGAGGTGGTTAAGCACATCGAGGTGTACGGCGATATGCACCGCTATATCCCGTTTCTGGCTAAGAACGCCGGTTTCACTCGCATAGGCGAGAAAGTGGTTAAACATCAGGCTCGCAAATACGGCACCACCAAGTTTGGGCTCGACCGCTTCGTGAACGGCTATCTTGATTTAGGCACACTGTGGTTTATGTCGAAATACGGTGTCAAACCCATGCACTTCTTCGGGCTGTTGGGTAGCGTGATGTTTTTCATCGGCCTTATTGCGGTAATGATAGTGGGCGGCATTAAGCTCTACCACATATATGCCGGAGTGCCATTCACGCGCGTTACCGACCTACCCTACTTCTACCTCTCGCTCGTGTGCATGATACTTGGCACGCAACTGTTTCTAACCGGTTTTTTGGGCGAACTCATAGCCCGTAACGCTCAAGGGCGCAACCACTACGAGATAGCCGGTACTATTGGTGTGGATAAAGATAAGATACAATGATTTGTAAGTTGAAAATAGCGATTGCCCTGACGGTGGTGGCGATGCTCGCACTTGTGCCGGCATGTTCGAGCGACGGCTGCTACGACAACACATCGGCCATTCCCATTGTTGCTTTCTATCGCGACGGGGCGGCAGTGAAACTGACGCCGCTTTCGGTAACGGGTGTTGGAGTTCCGGGCGATACATTGCTGATCGACAGTGCGTCCACGTCGTCGTTCCACATGCCGCTCAACTTTAACTCCAAGCAAGTGAAGTGGAAACTTTACTATCACGACGAAGATCTTACACCTGACACCATCACCATTGACTACGATGTGGTGATGAACTTTGTGTCGCGCGACTGCGGTGCGATGTATTTCTTTAAAATCACAAAGTGCGGCTATACGAACCACGTGATAGATTCTATCAAGGTGCTCGACTCGCTTATCACCAACATAGACCGCACCTACCTGCAAGTGCACATTAAGCATCTCGAAAGCGAAGAAGAATGAAACGCCTATTGACACATATAGCCATTGTAATCGCTATTGGTATGCTCACTATGCCGACAGCGGCTCAAACCGTTGCGGCCAACGACTCCACCGCTACCTCGCGCACGATTACGCCTGTGAGGCCTGTTACCAACACCACCCTCACTCCGCCGCGAGGAACCGACGAGGACGTGAGTGAGCGCTACCTCGCCGGCGACACCACCAGTATCGACGAGCGTGAGCGGCAAGACTCGCTAAAGAAGGTTTATCCGCGATACCCCAAACTTACCGACATCTCTTTCGGTGTCAACATCGGCGACCAGGTGGCGCGACTGCTGGGACAGAGGTACGGGGGTATCGACGTGAGCGCTACGCTAAATATGTGGAACCGCCTCCAACCGGTGGTAGAGCTGGGTTTCGGTTGGGTGAATGAGCGCAAGGAAGAGCTGCATTACACCTACAAGACGAAGTTCGCGCCATATATCAAGATTGGCGCCAACTACAATTTCTTCTTCAAGAAGGAACCGAAATATCAACTCATAGCCGGATTGCGACTCGGGGCTACCACCTTCAAGTACGACATTACCGATATAAGTGTAAGTTCGCCATACTGGCAGCAGACCGCCAACGCCGAA
>JAFVDY010000088.1 GCA_017478265.1 Muribaculaceae bacterium
CTGGTCACCAACGCGCATGGTATAGCACGCTCGCGAAGCAATTCAAGCAACTCAAGCGCGCCGGGGAAGAAGCGATACTCCATATCGCGCTGGAAATCGTTGAGCATTGCCACTATTACAGCATGCTTCTCGCGAGCGAAATACGTGTTGAGTATCGACTCGAGGTTTGAGCCTTTTATCACATGGGCAAAGCGCTCCACACCGGTAGGGAATGCGCGGTCGATGCGCGACCAAAACTCGGTGTAAATGCCCTCTGTGTCGAGCAACACACCGTCCAAGTCAAACAGTACTCCTTTTATATTATCCATTTATTTGTCGATTTTGGCCGCAAAATTACTCCAAATTCAGCAATTTTCAGTAATTTTGCGCCATAAAACTGAAAATTACTCTCCGATGATAAAAGAAACACAACTCCGAGTTGAGCCGCGAGTGGCGGCGATAGAAGGCGAACTGCGCGACGCTCTTGCCGCCGGCGAGGGCATCAATCCCGAGCGCATTCAAGGGCTTCGCATTGTCAAGCGCTCTATCGACGCCCGCCAGCGTCGCGTGATGGTCAACCTCAAGGTGCGCTTCGCCATCGACGAGCCGCTTGGCTTCACCTCAATCGTGCCGCCCATCGACTATAAGCCGGTGCCCGACGATGCGCCGCAAGCCATTGTTGTGGGCGCCGGGCCTGGAGGACTCTTCGCTGCCTTGCGCCTCATCGAGCTTGGCATTCGCCCGATCGTGCTCGAGCGGGGAAAGAACGTGCGCGACCGAAGGGTGGACGTTGCGAAAATATCGCGCGAAGGCATAGTCGACCCCGACAGCAACTACTGCTTTGGCGAGGGGGGGGCCGGAGCGTATAGCGACGGCAAACTCTACACGCGAAGCAAGAAGCGTGGCAACGTCGAGCGCATTCTCGGCATCTTTCATCAGCACGGAGCGAGCGACGACATCCTTATCGACGCCCACCCGCACATCGGCAGCGACCGACTGCCGGCTATCATCGAGCGTATGCGAGCCACCATCATTGATTGCGGAGGCGAGGTGCGTTTTCTCACGCGCGTCAGCGGACTCGTGCTAGACGCCGGAGAGGTGAAAGGCGTGATCACAGCCGCAGGCGACGTGTTCGACGGACCGGTAATCCTCGCCACAGGGCACTCGGCGCGCGACGTCTACCGCTTCCTCCTCGACGCCGGTGTCGACCTTGAGGCGAAAGGTATCGCAGTGGGTGTGCGACTGGAACATCCGCAGCATGTTATCGATCGGATACAATATCACAACCCCGCAGGACGCGGACGTTTCCTGCCTGCCGCCGAGTATAGTTTTGTCACGCAGGTCGACGGCCGCGGCGTCTACTCGTTCTGTATGTGCCCGGGGGGCATTGTCGTGCCCGCGGCCAGCGCGCCGGGCGAGTTGGTGGTCAACGGTATGTCGCCCAGTCACCGCGACACTCATTGGGCTAACTCGGGCATGGTGGTCGAAGTGCGCCCCGACGACCTACCCCAGCGATTCGCCTCACATGGCGTGCTGGCGATGATGGAGTTCCAACGCGAGATGGAACGCGAATGTTTCCGTCAAGCAGGAAACACTCAAGTGGCTGGAGCGCAACGAATGACCGATTTCGTGGCGGGACAACCCTCCAAACTGTTGCCGCCATCGTCGTTCGCCGCAGGTATTCAGACTTCGCGCCTCGACCAATGGCTGCCAAAGCCGGTCAGCTCGCGTCTGCGCAAGGGATTTCGCATTTTCGGCAAACAAGCGCCAGGGTTCTTATGCAAGGATGCTATCGTTATCGGGGTCGAGACACGTACTTCTTCACCTGTGCGCATACCACGCGACACCGACACTCTGTGCCACATCACCGTCAAGGGTCTATTCCCTTGCGGCGAAGGGGCGGGATATGCTGGTGGCATCGTCTCGAGCGCCATCGATGGCGAACGATGCGCCGAGGCCCTCTGCCAATCCCTAAAAACAGATAATAGTCTATAACATTAATTCGTTAAATTTGTAATTAATAAACGAGCAGTGAGCAACGGAAAACGAGCAACTAAAATGGAGTTGTTACAAGTTGTTTCTTAGTTGTTTTAAACCGCCCGCAAACTACTCCTAATTTCTAATTTCTCATTCCTAATTAATAATGCGTTTTCTCTATTCTTTTTTAATAGCTATAATCGTAGTTACCGGAGGGTGCCGGCGCTCAAACAGCTCCAACTGCTGCGGCTCGTCATGCTCATGTGGCAAGGCGCAAAGTACTTTAAATGAAACAAATATCCCTGCCGAACATCAGCAACACGACCAGGAACATACCCACAGCGAACTACAACAAGAGCAACAGCAGTCCGACGACCACATCTCGCAGGCCCACGATGCCGCTTCCTCGCCTATGCTCGAGGTAAAAGGCGGACCGAAAGGACGCCTAATCACCCGCAAAGCCTATATCACCTCCTATAACGCTACCACACGACAACCCAACTGGGTGGCATGGACGCTAACAGCGGATCACACCGACGGCAATCTGAAGTACCGCAACTTCAGCGAGGACAACTCGCTACCGGAGCCACGCGCCACACTCGACGACTACCGCGACAGCGGATACTCGCGCGGACACATCTGCCCAGCCGGCGACAACAAATGGGACGAGACGGCGCGCAACGAGACGTTCCTACTGTCGAACATCTGTCCGCAAGACCGCGACCTCAACGGCGGCACGTGGAACCAGATTGAGATGGCGTGCCGCGAGTGGGCAAAACGTTATGGCGAGGTGCACATCGTGAGCGGACCAATCTTCTATAGCGACCGACCGCGTACCATCGGCCGTAACCGCATCGCCGTGCCCGACGCCTTCTTCAA
>JAFVDY010000089.1 GCA_017478265.1 Muribaculaceae bacterium
CGTACACAATATCCTCGGCCTCGGTGCGGTCACCTGTGCGAAAGTAGGCAAACCTCGTCAGCGCGTCAAGATTCGTCTCAATCACTTGTTCCATATTTATGCGTCTGCTGCCAAACATAATCTCAACAACGTCCATTTGGCGTTGCACTATATAAGACGCAAAATAACGAAAATTGACGAAATATGAGAAGAAAAAATCTTTAGTGGGAAAAGATTTCATCGCTTAGCATGATGCGAGCAGCAGGCGGGCTCCGCGCCAGATGCTGTAGGCCGACAGCGCCAGCATCACGACGCCCATCACCACATTGACGCGATGTAAGGTGGAAAGTGTCATCGAGCGTCGCCACCGGTCCACAACCCAGGTCACCAACCCCCACCATAGCATCGCTCCGGCCAACACAGCCAGCAAGCATAACGCGTAATGCCACCAACGGTAGTAGGGCTGTGGCACGCCGAAGTAGACCAGCAGCGGCATGATCAAGAATATAATCAGCGGATTGGAGAACGCGAGCGCAAACCCTGAAACCACTGAACCGGCTCGGCCGTTGGCGGTGTCGCCGGAGTTCGCCATCGGCCGCGAACGCATCATCAGCGCCGAGAACACGGCCAACAGCAAGCCGCCAACGATGGCGAAGGCCGCTGTGTGCCGCTCAATGAAGCCGATAATCAGTGTCATGCTCAATGCCGCCACCCAGCAGTAGAACCAGTCGGATATTGCCGCGCCAAGCCCTGTCATCAGCCCCGCGGAGCGCCCGCGATTAAGGGTCTGCTGCACACACAACATTCCTACCGGCCCCATAGGCGCCGACAAAATGATGCCAATTAGCACACATCCGAGGCATGAAAGGATAAATTCCATAATCAAAAAACTTTAGCCGCATCGTACAGGCTAAGCTACTGATTGGGCTTATTTCTCGGGCTGATCGAGTGGCGGCAGTCCTACTTCTTGTCGCCATTGGTTAACGTGTGAAGGGTCCAAAAGCGGTGCGAGTTGGCCTTTGTTGTCGAGTTGGGTGCCGTATCGCTGGGGTTTTCCATCGCGCACGTCGATACGGTCACGTAGCATTGCGAGAAACAGCGGGGCGATGTCGCCACGCGACACGGCAACCTCCAACTGCGGCAAAAATCTCTTTTGATGATCCAAGTCGGCATGCTGGAACACGAGCCAAACGGCTTGATTGCCAAATTCGCCCACTAATTCCTTGCGAGGGAAGCCATACCGCGTTAGAATTTCTTCAACGAGTACGAGATTCTGGCTATCGGTGGTGAGTGCCCGACTGGCGAGCTGCTCGTTTCGCTCGTTGTCGTCGGGGTTGTTTTTTACGGCTTGCGACCAAAGCAATCGGTCGTACTGGTCGCGCTCGAAGATGCTTTCGAGCGACGACTTGAGCTCCAAATTGTAATGCCAACGTCGGTTCCGCTCAATGAATGTGTCGTTCAGTTCGGAGAACCGGGTCGTCAATGTATCCTCATAAAAGTCCGGTTCCATGTCCAAGCGGTGGCGCAAATAAGCCAAAGCCGTCTGTCGGTCGCCAATAGCGGCCATCTTGTTGGCTGTTGTCGACAGTTGGCACGGAAGTATGTAGCGGTCGTCGGTGAAAGCGAGGTCGTACACTCGGTGAGCCTCATCGTAGAGGCGAGCCTCAAATAGCGAATCAGCATGGAAAATCAGTTTCCAGTAATCATCTTGTGATAAGGGTGACGCCATCGCGGCGTTGCCCAGTCGGCCCCGTTTCAACGCTATTTCCTTCAAGTCGTTGAGCATTACGCCCACCATCTCGACGTTGCGTGAGTCGCTTACGTCCCAATGAATTGTCCCGTAGGTGGGATATTCTTTCCGTTCGCCTTGCAGCACGTAGCAGTAGCCCATCGTTCGGCCGTGTCGCAGATAACGGTCGATGCACACTACGCGTCGGTTGTTGTGCGACACCACCACATTGCGCCAAATGGTCTCATCGGCTTGACGCGATGGTGGCTCGGCATCAAACACGTTGCATACCCAATAGTCGCCGTCGGGACGTATCTCGGCATCGGGCGCGGCGGCAGTGTATCCGGCGTTAACGAACCGGAATGTAGGCACATCGCCGGAACTTAGCCAGCTTATGGAGTCGACACGGAAAGGAATATCCTTTAGGACGCTACGCTCGAAACGTTGCCGCTCCGTCAGGTGACTTGACCTACAGCCGACAAGCAGCAACAAGGCCAAAGCAAGTATAGCGCAATTTTTCATTAGCGGAAAATATTTATAGTAGTAATTATATTAAAATGAGGTTATTTGATTCATCTTGATAGTGGATTAGTGGACCTCCATCTTTGAGAAGATGTTGATGACGATGACTCCCGCCATTATCAGGCCTAAGCCAATGTAGGCAGCCAAGTCGGGCACTTGTTTGAACGCGAAGATGCCGATAAGAGTAATAAATACAATGCCGAGTGCGCTCCAGATGGCGTAAGCCAAGCCGATGGGGAGAGTGCGCAGGGCGTAGGAGAGGAGGTAGAGCGAGAGAATGTAGCCCGCGAGCATGGCGACAGTGGGCCACAGGCGGGTGAACTGCTCAGAGAGCTTGAGCATATAGGTGCCCAAAGTCTCGAAGACGATTGCCAGAATCAGGAATATCCAGTCTTTCATAATGTTAAGTTTAAAAAGCAACCTCATTCCCCGTGATGGGGAAATGAGGTTGTGTGATAGTCGTCTGATTTACAATTTATTAGAAAATCTTATAGGCAAGGCGGATTTGCAGCATGGGGTAAGCCTTGAGCCATGAGACAATGCGGGTGATACCCGAGCTCTTGCCTGAGGATTTGATTTTGGTGCCGTTGTTGAACACGAATTCAGGAGCTCCCCAGAACATGAGACCTGCGTCGACGGCAACGCTCAAGCGGTGGTTGCGAGCCATGCTTTGTCCGAAACCGATGCCGATATAGGGCTTAACGGCCCAAGTTTTCATCTTGACATCAATGTTGTAGTTCTCGTCGGGGGTGAACACATAGTCGCCAAAACGTAGTCCCACGGGAGGATAGTTGGTGTGGAACAACTGGTTATAGTCGTTCACCTTTTGATTGGCGTCGTAGAGCGATTGCAGAGCTCCATCGTTGGTGTTGCGGAAGTGCAGGAATGTTCGCGTACCGGCAAACAGACCTGCCGCGAAGTAGAACGGGGTGGGGAAGGGGTGCACCTCGGCCATGATGAAAGCGTTGAAGAAACGCGGTTTAGCGGCGAGTTCGATTTTATCTACCATCTGCGCTTGCTTGATGGCATCGTCCTCAACCATTTGCACCTGGGTTATTTCGCTTGCGGTGTTAATAGCCTTAAACTTGATATCTCCAAACGCGTTGCCCACGAAACCTGCACGTAGCGTAACGATGCGATGCACCGGCATAGCCACGTCGAGTCCTGTGCCACCGAGGCCAGTCTGGAGTCCCACCGACAGGTGGTTGAACAAGCCGTTCTCGCTGTGAAGTTTCAGGTTCTTGTTCTCCTGTGCGCCTATGGCGGGCGAGAGCAGCGCTATAGCGGCCGCCGCCATTGCCACACGGCTAAACTGTGATATAATATGTATAAAATGTTTCATAACGATACTAAGCGTTTTTATTATTTAAAAAATTTCTTATTCGACATCACCAGCAGGTTGGTGAGCGACTGGCTGCGGGGGTAGAAACCGTATAGGTAGTCGCTGGTGTAGGGCGTTCCGCCGTTGATGATGCAGCGCACATAGTCGTGGCAAGCCATATCCATGGGGATGATACCTACTGTGCCTTCGTTGCCGAGCAGGTCGTCAATCACCTTGGGATGCAGGTTGGAGGCGTTGGTGATATAACCTCGCGCCGACACTTCAGTGTAGGCCGAGCAGTGGTTGACAATCCAAATGTCCTCGTTGCTTGCTGTAGCCTCGCGTGCGCTCTTCAGCATCTCGAGCACGGTAGCGATTTTGTTTTCCATACGCTTTTGGTTGGTGGTCTTGTAATAGTCCTGCTTGTATAGCGTGGCTTTGATGCTGGGATCCTCCATATTATAGATGGCGCAACTGCGTTGGCGGTCGGGGTGCAGATTTTCGTCTACGTCAGGATCCTCGTCGGGCCAGTCGCAGTAGGCAATGGGATAATGGAATGCGTCATTGTAGGGTCGGAGGTCGTAGCGGCTGAGCCAGAGGATTTTACCTCGCATGTCGGCTACGGTAAGGTCGGGGCGCCAGCTCACCAAAAAGAGTCCTTTATACTTCTCGAGCGAGAGCACCTTGTTGAGCAGTGTGGTCCAGTTTTGCTGGCTCTCCATACCGTTGTCGGCCTGGATTTTGACGATGAAGAACTCCGTCGGGTGCTCCTTGAGGAACTGTTGCATCCAGTCGATTGACTGCTCGAGCGAGACGTTCACCTCGGTGAATCCGTGGGCGAGACGCAGGATTTGTCGGTCCTCAGGATTCTTGGCGAGCGTGTCGATAGCCACCACAGGGCGGAAGTCGAAGAAGCGGATACCGCAGTTCATCTGCTCGGAGAAGGTTGATACCTGGCTGATAGCCATAATGTTGGAGAAGTACTTGATGATGGGAGTGTAGAAGCCCATACCGGTCATACTGTCGTGAGTGCCGGGGATGCTTAGTTTGCACACTTTAGCGTCGTCGCGTACCATCGATAGCCAGTCGGAGAGTGGTGTCGAGAGTGTGTAGGGATACTGAATTTTATCCTCATAGCCCTCGGAAAAAATGTAGGGATCGTCGAGCGAATCTTTGTCGTAATACGGCGCTCCCTTGTCTTCGTCACAACCGCTGAGCATAACAGTGCCTAGCGTTGCGAGTGTCAAGACGATGGAGTAACTCCATTTCATAAGTTTAAAATTGATTTTCATATACTAAATAAATTTAAAATTTATATCACTACATGATGTAATAGTCTTGATTTATAATGAAATAGTCGGTAATCGTAAGTTTTAAATATTTGAAATATTTTGCAAATATACAACTTTTTTTACAATCTCAAACTATTTTGCTAATTTTTTTTACAATTGTAGAGTCAAGTGGCAAGCGCAAAATTACATAATATTCTTATAAAACTCAACTTTTGGTTTAGAAAAGTTTAATTTTTTTCTTGGTCTGTCATTTATCTGATACTGTACGAGGTCA
>JAFVDY010000090.1 GCA_017478265.1 Muribaculaceae bacterium
AATTCGTGTAATTCGTTGACCAAAAAGCACCCTCGACCACTGTCCCACCCTGAAAAAATTCTACCTCGCAAGAGGTAGATACTATAAGTTAGCCCCACATTAAGGAGCTTGCGACGTATGTGTGGGGTTTGTTGTTTTATAACGCACGCAATTCCGCACGCAATTCCGCACGCTTTGCACACACCCCTTTCAACGAAAATTAACTTTTTTAAAGGATTAAAAACGGTGCCATGTCCAGCATTTTTTGTAATTTTGCACGGTTTAAGCCGCAAGTTTTTACAAACATTTGCAATACTCTACTAATCAACCTGTTGCAAATCGAGGCTTATGATTAAGAAAAACGAAAAAAAACAATATGTCAACCGAAGAACTAAGAGAACAAGACGAATTTCAACTCGAAGAGGAAGGACGTGAATATTCCGCGTCCAACATTCAAGTGCTCGAAGGACTTGAAGCAGTAAGAAAACGACCGTCGATGTATATCGGCGACACCAGCGTCAAGGGATTGCACCACCTCGTGAGCGAGGTCGTCGACAACTCAATCGACGAGGCTCTCGCAGGTTTCTGTAACACTATCGAAGTCACCATTGGCGAAGACAACAGCATCACCGTGCGAGACAACGGACGTGGTATACCCGTCGACCGCCACGAGAAGCTCGGAAAGAGCGCTCTCGAGGTCGTAATGACTGTGCTGCACGCAGGCGGTAAGTTCGACAAGGGTAGCTACAAGGTGTCTGGCGGATTGCACGGCGTCGGTGTCTCGTGTGTCAACGCGCTCAGCGACTTCTTGCGAGCCGAGGTGCGGCGCGACGGAAAGGTCTACTGCCAAGAGTACGCCTTCGGCAAACCCACCACCGAGGTTAAGGTCGTGGCCGAATGTGGCGAACACGAACATGGCACAACCGTCATCTTCCACCCCGATGCAACCATCTTCCAAACCACTGTCTACGAGTTTGATATTCTCTCCAATCGTCTGCGCGACCTCGCCTATCTCAACGCAGGTGTACGCCTGTCGCTCACCGACCTCCGACAGAAGGACGAGAACGGCGAACCGCGACGCGAAACTTACTACAGCGAGACGGGGCTCGACGAGTTCGTCCGTTGGATCGATTCCAACAAGGAACCGCTCATTAAGGACGTGATACACATCACGGCAAACAAGGGCGGTATTCCCGTCGAGGTGGCTATGACCTACAACACCTCGTTCAACGAGAACATCTACTCTTTCGTCAACAATATCAACACCATCGAGGGCGGTACCCACCTCACCGGATTCAGGCGCGGTCTGGGCTCGACGCTCAAAAAATATGCCGACGACAGCAAGATGCTCGAAAAGGTGAAGGTCGAAATCAACAAGGACGACTTCCGCGAGGGACTCACCGCCGTAATCTCGGTCAAGGTGCTCGAACCGCAGTTCGAGGGACAGACAAAAACCAAACTGGGTAACACCGAGGTGATTGGTGCCGTCGAGACCTCACTGCGCGAAGCTCTCTCCAACTACCTCGAGGAGCACCCGACACAAGCCAAAGCAATCGTCGAAAAGGTGATCCTCGCGGCGCAAGCGCGACACGCGGCACAGACGGCACGCGCTCGCGTGCAACGCAAGTCGCCCCTTAGCGGTGGAGGACTGCCGGGCAAACTCGCCGACTGCTCAAGCAAGGACCCCGCCGAAAGCGAACTCTTCCTCGTCGAGGGTGACTCGGCAGGTGGTTCGGCGAAACAAGGTCGCGACCACAAGCACCAGGCAATTCTCCCGCTGCGTGGCAAGATCCTCAACGTCGAGAAAGCTATGGACCACAAGGTGTTTGAAAGCGACTCTGTCGTCAATATCTTCCGTGCCTTAGGCGTCACTATCGGAACCGAGGACGACCCTAAAGAGGCCAACCTGAGCAAACTGCGATACCACCGAGTGATCATCATGACCGATGCCGACGTCGACGGTGCTCACATCGCCACTCTGCTGATGACCTTCTTCTTCCGCCGTATGCGGCCCATCATCGAAAACGGATACCTCTATATCGCCAACCCACCCCTCTACCGCTGCACAAAGGGCAATGTGAGCGAATATTGCTGGGACGAGGTGCAAGTGCGGCAGTTTATCGACAAATACGCCAAGGGCGATGAGAGAGCTGTTAAGAAACAGCGATTTAAAGGTCTGGGAGAGATGAATCCGGAACAACTGTGGGAAACAACTATGGACCCCGAAAACCGACTGCTCAAGCGCGTCAACATAAGCGACGCGGCCGAGGCCGACCGCGTGTTCTCAATGCTCATGGGCGAAGATGTGCTGCCTCGCAAACAGTTCATCGAGGAGAACGCCACCTACGCTACTATCGACACCTAACAATCTATAATACAATAGGTTAGATGAACAAATGAAAGATTCCCCGGGGAGCGCGCCGCAATCGACGCGCCCCCTTTTTTCAACGCTTAACGAGAAACAAGAAACGAGAAACGAATATAATAATCGAGGGGTGTGTTGCGTTTATAGAATAATGATTATAACGAAACGGATATCAGCCATCATCACGCGGGCGGCATTGCTGCTCGCCTTACCGGTATGCGCTCTCAGCGCCGACGCTCAAGATGGCTCTACCGCCTACCAGTTCCTCAACGTCTCACCATCAACACACGTCTACGCCCTTGGCGGACACAACATCTCAATAATCGACGACGACATCAACCTGGTCGAGCAGAACCCGGCACTCCTCGGACCGGAATTCAACAAGCAGGTGGGACTCAACTACATGAAATACATCGGCAGCACCAACTTTATGGGTGCGCGTTACGGACAAGGTATCGACGACCACAGCGCATTCGCGGCCGCAATTCAATATTACGGCTACGGCAAGATGACGATGACCGACGTCGAAGGCAACGAGATGGGCACCTTCGACGCCCGCGACATTTGCTTCAGCGCGACCTATAGCCGCGACATAGTTGAGGGATGGCGCGGCGGCGCCACTCTCAAGTATGTGTCGTCGCACTACGAGAGCTACTCGGCAGGCGCTCTCGCCGTCGACCTCGGAGTGAACTACTACGACCCCGACCACAACTTCTCAGCATCGCTTGTGGTTAAAAACCTTGGCGGCGAGGTCAAGAAGTTTGGCGAGAAACGCAACTCTCTCCCGTGGGACATTCAAGTAGGCATCAGCAAGGGCTTGGGCCGCTCACCGGTCACGGCGTCTATCACGCTCTACAACCTGCGTCGCTGGCATCTCCCATACTACACGCCGGGCGACAAGAACACCGCCACAAGCGAGCTGGTTAAGAAGGAGTCGTTCGGCTCCAACCTGCTGCGGCACTTGGTGTTCGGTATCGACATTCAGCCATCTAACAACCTCTACCTCGCCATAGGCTACAACTACAAGGTGCGCACCGATATGTCAACCTACAAACGCTCGTTCCTGTCTGGATTTTCTCTTGGTGCGGGCCTGAAAGTACGCGCATTCGGCTTCGGAGTCGCTTTCGCCCAACCTCACAACGGCGCATCTACCTTCATGTTCAACCTAACCACCTCCATCGGCGAACTCCTCCGCTGATCCCCCCTACCCCACAGGAATTGCAAAAAAATCGTAAATCTTAACGTCGGCGAGCTTTAAGTCGGCGTTTTTTCGTATCTTTGCCGATTGATTTAGCGACCAACCTACGGCCGCTACAGGTTTAACGTGTAAACTAACAAAACAAAATAATGAAACTTAAACACTTAGCTATCGCATTCGCCGCGGCATTGGCAACTACTGCCGTTGTGGCCGTGGCACAAAACAATATCGCCGAAGAGGTGGCATGGGTGGTGGGCGACGAACCCATCTTCAAGAGCGACATCGAGGATGAGTACCAAATCATGCTCAGCGAGCGCATCCCCATCGACGGTAACCCCTATTGCGCGATCCCGGAGCGTCTCGCCGTCGACAAGCTCTTCCTCCACCAAGCGCGCATCGACACCGTCGAGGTGCCTAACAGCAGTGTGCAGCAGGCAGTCGACGCCAGGCTCAACTACTTTATCGCCAACCTCGGCTCGAAAGAGAAAGTCGAGGAATACTTCGGCATGACAATGGGTGAGATGCGCGAACGACAGATGAACACCGTGCGCGACCAGTACACCATCCAGCAGGTGCAAAACAACCTCACCAAGAACATCAAGGCTACACCGGCCGACGTGCGTAAGTATTTCAACACACTATCGGAAGACTCCCTGCCTTATATCCCCATGCAGGTGGAGGTGCAACTGATTGCGTTATACCCCGTCATACCGCAGCAGGAAATCGACGAGATTAAGGCGCGACTGCGCGACTATTCAGCCAAGGTCAACAACGGCGAGGCGGAGTTCTCGTCGCTCGCAATTCTCTACAGTGAGGACGGCTCGTCTATGTCGGGCGGTGAAGTAGGTTTCAAGGGACGCGCCGAACTACTGCCGGAGTATGCCGCCGAGGCGTTCAACCTCAGCGACCCGAAGCGGGTGTCGAAGATTGTGGAGACTGAAGCGGGCTACCACATCATTCAGCTGATTGAGAAACGAGGCGACCGCGTCAACACGCGACACATCCTCCTCCGACCCAAAGTGAGCGAGGCCGAACTCACTGCGGCCACTTCCCGACTCGACTCCATACGCTCCGAGATCAACAACGGCAAACTCACCTTCGAGAACGCAGCTCTATACATCTCACAAGACAAGGACTCCCGCAACAACAACGGCATGATGATGAACCCAAAGACGCACTCGACTCTATTCGAGATGGCCGACCTGCCGCAAGAAATCGGCAAAATGGTGGCTACTATGCAGCCGGGCGAAATATCGAAACCGTTCATCATGCTCAACTCCTCAACGGGCCGACGTCAGGTAGTGATGGTGAAACTATCACGACGTGTCGATGGGCACCGCGCTCAACTGGCCGACGACTATCAGGTGCTCAAGGATATGTATGAGAACCACCGTCGCCAAGAGATTATCAAGAACTGGGTGCTCGAGAAAATCAGCAACACCTACATCTTCATCGAGGAAGGCTGGCGCGACTGCGACTTCAAGTACAACTGGCTCAAGAAATAACCCCGACAACTGTTACGACCACGTGGCAACGCTCTACCCGCACATATCACTTCGCTGCAAGGCATGGCTCGCACTGTGTCTGGCCGCCATGCTGATGCTTGGCGCAGTCGATGCCTTCGCCGCCAAGGGTAAAAAAAAGAGCTTCTCCAATCCGCAGCCGGCCGTGGCCGCGAAAGCCGACGCCAAGCCCAAGCGGCAAATCAAGCGTCTTACGCCACAAATACCGAGCGCCAACCGCATGGACCGCGGAAAGGTGTTTCTCGAGAACAGCGACGAGCTCATTATGGACGAGGCGCGAAGCACCGAATATCAGGTGCTGCGGGGCAATGTCAAGTTTAGCCGCGCGGGCATGATTATGACGTGCGACAGCGCATATTTCTACCCCGAGAGCAGCTCGCTCGACGCCTTCGGACGTGTGCACATGACGCAAGGCGACACGCTCCAGGTCGACGCCGACGTTCTACACTACTACGGCGACCAGGAGACAGCCGAACTGCGCTACAACGTAAAAATGCGCAACCGCTCTATGACGCTCACCACCGACAGTCTCGACTATGAGGTGCGCGCCAATGTGGGCTACTACTTCAACGGCGGAACGCTCATCGACAGCCGAAACAACCGCCTCACCAGCGAATACGGCAAATATGAGCTCGACACAAAGCGAGCCGAGTTTATGACCGACGTCAGGCTGCGAAACTCCAAGTTTGAGATGTCCACCAACCACCTGCTATACAACACCGCCACCCACATCGCCACTATCGACGAGTATACCGACATCGTGGGGCGTGACGGCGACCGCATACAAACCTCAAGCGGCATCTACAACACCAGCCGCGACGACGGATGGCTATTCAACCGCTCTACCGTCTACGCCAAGGACGGTAAGTGGCTCACAGGCGACACTCTTTACTACGACCGAAAGGAGGGGAAAGGCTACGCCAGCGGACGCATGATGCTACAAGACCCCGAGCACAAAGTGAAACTCGACGGCGACTACGGCGAGCACAACGAGGTCACTCACTACTCCATGGCCACCGGGCGGGCACGGGTGAGGGAATACTCGCAAGGCGACACGCTCTTCATGCACGGCGACACGCTGCGCACTTGGCTCGACGGCGACTCGCTGAGGGTGATGCGCGCAACGCGCAACGTCAAATTCTTCCGCTCCGACCTCCAAGGCCTATGCGACTCGGCCACGTTCTTCCAAGCCGACTCGATTCTAAACCTCTACGACCGAGCCATACTCTGGAACGAGGATAAACAAATCTCCGGCAAGGAGATTAACGTTCACTTCAACGACAGCACTCCCGACTGGGCTACAATGCCGCAGGGTGGCATACTCGCGCGTAGCGTAGGCGGCGACTACTACGACCAGCTCAGCGGAAAGAAGATGAAGGCGTTCTTCGTCAACAAGGAGCTGCGACGGCTCGAGGTGGACGGCAATGTGATGACCATATTCTACCCTCAAGAAAGCGACTCGACCTACAACAAGCAAGTGTCGGCCGAGAGCAGCTTCCTCACCATCGACCTGCTCGAGAAACAGGAAATCGACAAGCTCAAGATGTGGCCCGAGGTCACGGGAAAGGTGACGCCTCTGTTCCTGTTGCGCCGAGCCGGACTCTATCTGCCGGGATTCTCGTGGCTCGAGCAGCTGCGACCTAAGTCGCCGGCCGACATCTACTACACCGACCCCTCGCTACTGCAACTGCTCGACGCCGCCACCTCTCCGGTGGGACGACGACGCAACAATTAGCACCTATCCCTCACCACCGAGAATGACAATAGAAAAGTAACAATCATAAAATCCCCAACTGACATGAAGCCTATCATTTTAAAATCTGTAACTTTGCTGCTGGCAACCTTGATTGCCTGCTCTGCAAGTGCCTACGACTTCAAGGCCGGCAACCTCTGCTACAATATCAACAGCGACGGCAAAACCGTCACCGTTACCTATCAGAACGAGACCGCGCCTCGCTATACCGGGCTGACAGGCGCGCTGAACATTCCCACAAGCGTGAAAAACGGCAGCAAAACCTACTCGGTGACAGCCATCGGCGAAAATGCCTTCGAAGACTGCGACGGTATCACCTCGCTCAACATCCCAAACTCGGTGACATCGGTTGCCTTTAAAGCCTTTTGGTCTTGCACGGCTATCACCACAGTGACCGTAGGCAATTCGGCGAGGTCGTGGGGCGATTATGTGTTCGCCTATTGCACCGGCTTGACCACCATCAACTGGAATGTCCCCGACGGCGTCAGCTTCACCTTTGGCGGCGGCACTGGCTTGCTCACTTACGGTAATCCTTTCTACCATGCCTACAATATCAAGACCGTAGTGTTCGGCAACAATGTGAAGCGCATTCCAGCTTGTTTTTGCCGAAACTTCGAAAAGCTGACCTCGGTGACCATACCCAGTTCGGTGACCTACATTGGGACTTGGGCGTTCGCTTATTGTAAATCCCTGCCAAAAGTCACCTTACCGGCGGCAGTGGACACCATAGGCTATGGAGCCTTTACCGGTTGCGAGAACTTGTCCTCGTTGACAATCCCCAATTCGGTGACCTATATAGGTAATGAAGCTTTTACTCGCACCGCATGGTTCAACAACCAACCCGACGGCGTGGTCTATGCCGGCAATATGGCCTATAGTTATAAAGGTACGATGCCAGCCAACACCGCCATCACGTTGAAAGACAACTGCATAGGCTTAGCATGCCAAGCCTTTGCCAATCAAAAAAACCTGAAAACCATCACCTTGGGCAAAAACATTAAACATTTCAACTGGAATGGTTCAACATTCAAGGGCTGCACAGGGCTGACCACCGTGAACTGGAATGTGACCGATTGCGACAACTTCAGTAACAGTAATAAGCCTTTTGCCGACTGCACAGGCATCACCACATTCAACTTTGGCAATACGGTCAAACGTATTCCCGAGTATTTATGCTACTCTCTGAGCAATCTCACAAAAGTTTCAATCGGAAAGGCAGTGACCGGTATTGGCTCGTACGCTTTCGGTGCTTGTGAGGCGCTGACTCGAGTCGACATAAGCGATGCCGCGGCTTGGTGTAATATCGACTTCGGAAACACTAGTGGCAACCCGCTGTTTTACGCTCATAATCTTTACCTCAACGGCAGCAAGGTGAACAATTTTGTGGTACCGGGTACTGTCACCGACATCAAACCGCTAACCTTCTATGGTGGTAGCGGGTTGACCGGAGTGACCATTCCGTCGTCGGTAAAATCGATAGGGCAAAACGCCTTCGCCCAGTGCACCGGGCTGACGCGCGTCGACTGTAGCGACCTCGTGTCGTGGCTCAATATCGACTTCGACGGCAGCTACAGCAATCCGCTCGATTACGCCAAGCGCCTTTACGTGGGGGGCGAGCTGCTGGCCAAGCTCGTGATTCCGCCGACGGTTACCACCATCAAGCCGCACGCGTTCTGCAACTGTAAGAACCTTACATCACTCACAATTCCCGACGGTGTGTCGTCGATTGGGAGTAGTGCCTTCTACGGTTGCTCAGGCTTGACGTCAGCCTCGATACCGGCCTCGGTGACGGTGCTTGGCGATCACGCTTTCCACGGCTGCAACGCTCTGAGCACCATGGTCACGCGGATTACCAGACCTCAGGACCTTGATTACCAGACCAACAGCAATAATATGTGGCACTTCAATGGCGTACCTAGCTCATGCACGCTCTACGTCCCGGCTGGGTCGTTGGAGTACTATAATGTTCAGGCGTGGGACAATAAACGCAACCCGTGGATCTTTAGCGTGAAACCGACGTTCGGCACAATCACGGAGTTTGTCGAGGGAGACATCAACTTCGACGGAGTCATCAGCGTTGCCGATGTGTCGGAGGTCTACAGCTTCATCATTGGCGGCAACGGCATTGAGGCGCTGTGCGATTTGAACGTCGATGGCGTCGTCAACGCCAGCGATGTGTCATCGCTATACGACCGAATTCTCACCTCTCCAAATGAATAATCTATAAATCGACCATACAACAAAGATATTATGTCACAAAACAAACCGTTAACAAGAGAACAATTCGATATTGAAGGCGATATCAAGATTGCCATAGTCGCCACGCGATGGAACTCGCACATCACCGTTCAAGGGCTGATGCAAGGAGCGCTTGCGCGCCTCGACGAGACCGAATACGGCAGCAAGGCGGCCGACAGATTCATGGTGCCAGGCGCCGTGGAGCTCACCAACGCCGCGGCAAGGCTCATCGACACCGGCCGATACGACGCCATAGTGGTGCTGGGATGCGTAATCAAGGGCGACACGCCACACTTCGACTACGTCTGCCAAAGCGTGACACAGGGCGTGACGGAACTCAACGCCAAGGGGCAGACGCCGGTAATCTTCGGTGTGCTCACCGTGTTCGACGAACAGCAGGCACTCGACCGTGCAGGTGGCCGCCTGGGCAACAAGGGCGCCGAGGCCGTCGATGCCGCCCTCGAGATGATCGAACTCCACCAAAAAATCGAACTGATTGACGGCGGAGCGGTATAACAACACAAAAAACAACAACTCTGAACAACTTTTTGGGACAACGAATTGATTATTTCGTTGTCCCAATTGTAATTCGCCAAATTCGCCGACACGTAAATATTATAGCTTTCGCTAAATTAGTCCACTATCTTTGCACCGTCTTTCCATGATGCTTTTTTTTTTGAGTTAATTCAACGAGTTTATTAGTTTCTTATTTCAATTAAACTATGTAACCACTGTCCCACCCTCAACCAAACAAATAATTATCCACATAACTATGCGAAAACAACCAAACAACCACTGTCCCACCCGCCCCACAATGCATATTCACTCATTTATCCCGCCACCACACTGTCCCGCCAATGCCGGCCGGAGGCCGGACCCTTTTAATAACCCCACCCTAAGGAGCCCCCGGCGACGCAGGGTGGAGCCAACAACCCCTCGATGAACGTCGCCCGACGGGCGACCCCATCCGTGCCTCACCACTGTCCCACCACCGTCCCACATCAAAACTCATTTGTCCAATTCGTCTAATTCGTTAAATTTGTAGTTTAAAACCACTGTCCCACCCCTTAAAAATCTTGTTCCAAGTTGTTTATTAGTTGTTTTCAAGTTGTTGTTTTATAACGCCCGCAAAGCAAAACCGCCCGCCAACACACGCCAAGCCCCACATTGGCCGGGCAACGGCAATGTGGGGCTGAATGAGGCTTCTACTTTTAGCTCGGGTTAGAACATATAGTAGTTGGAGAGGAAGAATGTTCGTTCGCGATCCACGATTTTAACATCGGCCTCACGAGCCGGGTGGATATCAAACTCATCGAGAACCATCACTTGCTCCTGCTCGAGGTCGAAGAGTGGCCACTGCTTGGCTTTGCCGTCGGGCGACTGTTCGGCCGTAAGCGACGGATTACCGGTTTTGGCGAACTGAATCCACATCTTGCGCACAGTTTTGCAGAATGTCTCGTCGAAGGCGCGACCCGTGTCGGCCGACAACTCGGGATGATTGAACACTACCGCGAGCTCGATGGCGTGACCGCATTTCATCACCGGGTCGGGCGACTCCGGCGTGAAGTAATAGGTGTAACACTTGCCGCCGGCCTTGGTTTGCTCCTCGCTGAGACGGATAATCGGGGCGTTAAACCAACTCTGACTGAACAGGCAGCTGTCGGGCTGGAAGGCTTCGCCTTCGACGTCGTTCATAAAGCTGACCACGAGCTCTTTCTCGTGCGCGGGCAGTTGCGCGAATTTACCCTTCTTACGCTCGGTCACCCACTTGTTCCACCCTTCGATGGTGAAGCTGGAAACGAAGAAGTTCATTTCGTACTTGTAGCAACCTACAAGGAGTTCCAAATCCTTGGCCGCACCGTTGGCATACGCCTCAAAGGTGTTGAGTGGCAGATATTTGCCGTCGCGCTCAGGTGCTTGTTCAATAAAGATTACCGCCGAGGCCTCGAGCAGTTTGTCGCCATCCACCTTCATAAGGTCGGCCACGGTCTTGCAGCCGAGCTCGCGCATCAGCTTGTCGGTGCAATGGATAGCCTCCTCGGTCGAGCGGGTGAGGTTTACCGCCCCACTCTCGGCGATCAGGCGCTTGAAATAGGCGTGAGAGCCCTCGATGAGCGGCAGCAATGTGCAGCATCCGGCACCGGCCGACTCGCCGAAGATGGTAACATTGTCGGGGTCACCACCAAAGGCCGCGATATTGTTTTTCACCCATTTGAGCGCCATCAACTGGTCGAGCAACCCGAGGTTCTGCGAGTCGGTGTAATCCTTGCCGTCGGGCAGGTGCGACAGGTGTAAGAAACCCATCACGCCTAGGCGGTAGCCGATGGTAACGACAACAACGTCGGGGTTCTCCTTCACGAAGTTGTGGCAGTCGAACATCGGGTCTACTGTCCCGCCCGACTCAAACGCTCCGCCGTGAATCCAGACCATTACCGGCTTCTTGGTCGCCGCAGGCTCCTCGGCCTTCCAAACATTCAGATAGAGGCAGTCCTCGTCAAGGTCGTACATCGAACCCACCTCGAACGATGGATTGCCGTACGCGCTCTTGGCGTTGTAATACGCCTCGTATACACCTTCGTCGGCTCTAACATCAACCGGCGCTTTCCAGCGCAGTTTCCCCACGGGCTGCTCACCCACATACGGTATGCCACGGAAAGCTACCACGTCGTCGGTCTTACGTCCTACGAAGGTTCCATTCACACACTTAACGGCGAGCGCGCGGTCGTAATTGCCATCGGTAATAGGCTTGTTGTCGCCGCCATACATTTGCCTCAGTAAATCTCTAATTTCGCTAAGTTCCATTGTATAACTTATTTATTGTTGTTGATTCTTGTAAGCTTCAATTCGCTTGGCCACGTTGTCCACCACATTGTTGAAATAAATCGAGTAGTCGTCCTGGTGGTAGCTCTCCGGCCCGGCAAACTCCGGCATCTCGTTGGGAACGGCAGCGGCGTGGGTGACCACCGTTCCGCGCTCAACGCACACCTGAGCGTCAGCGCCGATGTCGCGAATCGCCGTCGCACCGGTGTCGTAGTCCATCACGAGCGAACCCAGATTCTTCGATGCGGGAGCGTACGTGTCGTCTCGTTTCCAGTTAATCGGGTTGATGGCGATGCCGTTAGGCAACAGTGCCGCGGTGGGCGCGTTGCACTCCACGTTCTTCGGACCCTCGACGTGCCAGCTGACAATCACCCCTGAATCGCTCTCGCCGGTGGCGAACTTCAGGTGGGGACACGCCTCAAGGTCGTCCTTAGTGATCGAGAAGCCGATGGCGTAAGCCGCCACCATTCGACGGTAGCGGTCGGGGTGCTGCTTGAAATACCCCTTCAGCACGAGGCGCAGAATTGCCGCGCCCTGGCTATGGCCGGCGATAACGAAGGGACGGCCGCCGTTCAAGTGCTCGAAGTAATAGTCGAGAGCCGCTGTGATGTCGGCGTATGGCATACCGGTAAGCACCGGGTCGATACAACCGTGCTTTTTCCAAGTGACCGCCTCGAGCAGCATACCGGCTTGACGGTAAAAGGGGATAAACAGGTTGGTCGACGGCTCGAAGGCGCTCGACTTGATTGCGTGCTCAATGCCAATGCCTTCCAGCACCTCGGGGTGATGCAACGTAGCGTAGTCGCCATCGCCCTCGTTGCCTCCCATATAAATTGTAGAGTAGATATAGAACGTGTCTACATCCTTTGTAATTTCAGATATTTTGTACCAGTTGCCCGGTTGCGAATAGTCGATGACCCTTGATTGCTCAATGTCAGGCGCGGTAGCTCCGCAGTCGTTGGTAGCAGAAAGCAAAATCTTCTTCATTGATAAAATTATTTTTTCGGGTAATTCTTATTTTAGGTTTCAATTTGGCATTGCAAAGATAAACTAAAAATGTGAAACAAGATACATATCTTATCTTTTTTTGACGATTTTGTAATATTTTTGATTATTCTGCGATTTCGGGCGAACTTATCCGGGCCTTGCCGGAGAGTTTATTTTCGAGCAAGTATAGCAGAGCGCGACAGCCCAGTGCAAACGTTTGCGTTGATTTATTGTCGATATGGCGGGCCCAAATGGGTGTGCCGTATTATAATAATGAGTAATTTTACAAGCAGGAAAACTAATACAAAACAATATATTGTTGCTACATGAAACTGATTTTCAATTTAGACTACCAAACCATCTTTGGCGAGGAGATTGTGTTGCATATCGTCGATGGCGATAACAACGGTCTTGCCTCGAAGCACAAGATGAGTACAAGCGACGGCCATCGATGGACCGTCGAAGTGGACCACGCCGGACGCACAGGCAGCTTTATCGACTACTACTACAGTGTAGAGCGAGATGGCGAGGAGATGCGCCACGAGTGGCAAGTGATTCCCCACAGGTTGCAGTTCACCTGCAGCAAGTCGACCACCTACGTGATGTATGATCACTGGAACGACCTGCCCGAGGATAGCTACCTGTACAGCAGCGCCTACACCGACTGCGAGACGTGCCGCGAGCTCGGACGCCCGAAGACCACGGCCTACGCCGCCACGGCAATGCTTCGCGTGCGTGCGCCACAGTTGGCCGGCAATCAACACCTGGCAGTGGTGGGCGACAACGCCCAGCTTGGCGCGTGGAACGCTCAGGCGCCGCTCGAGATGACCGAGATCGCGCACAACGTGTGGGCAGTGAAGATTAACGCCGGTAAGGTGACCACCGACCGGATAGAGTTCAAATTTATCGCCGTCGACGACCAAGGCAACGTGCAATGGGAAGAAGGCGGCAACCGTGTGATTGAGCTTCCGCTGATGGAAAGCGGCACGGTGGTGGTCTACGAGCTTCCGCAGGCGTATTTCGCCGTGAGCCCGTGGCGCATCGCCGGCACTGTGGTCCCCATCTTCTCGCTCCGCACCCGCGAGAGCTTCGGCGTAGGCGACTTCGGCGACCTCAAGAAGATGATCGACTGGATGGAAGTGACCGGCCAACGCGGCTTGCAAGTGTTGCCGATTAACGACACCACCATCACCCACACTTGGACCGACAGCTATCCCTACAATTCGATCACGATTTACGGTCTGCACCCCATGTACGTCGACCTCAAGCAGCTTCCGGCGCTTGCCGACAGGCAGAAGGCCGAGGAGTTCGAGCGCTTGCGCGTCGAGCTCAACTCGCTTGCGATGATCGACTATGAGCGGGTCAACAAGGCCAAGCTCGAGTATCTGCACCTCGTGTTCGACCAGGATGGCGCAGCCACCATGGCAAGCAAGGACTATAAAGAATTCTATGACGACAATAAGCGCTGGTTGCTGCCCTACGTGGCCTTCTGCGTGCTACGCGACGAGTACGGCACAGCCAACTTCAACGATTGGCCCGACCACCGCAGCTTTGACAACAAACTTCAGGCCGACCTGGAGAACACCGCCAGCGAATTGTACGGCAAGGCCGCGTTCTGGATGTACGTACAGTATATCCTCAACCGCCAGATGCGCGGCGCTCACGAGTATGCCCGCAGCAAGCACGTAGTGCTCAAGGGCGACATCCCCATCGGCATCAGCCGCAACGGCGTGGACGCATGGGTAGAGCCGCGCTACTTCAACCTCAACGGACAAGCGGGCGCTCCGCCAGACGCGTTCAGTGCCAACGGACAAAACTGGGGCTTCCCAACCTACAACTGGGACGCCATGCTCGCCGACGGCTGCAAATGGTGGGTAAACCGCTTCTCGAAGATGCAAGAGTTCTTCGACGCTTATCGCATCGACCACGTGCTCGGTTTCTTCCGCATTTGGGAGATTCCCATCGACGCCGTGCACGGACTGCTCGGCCAGTTCTCGCCATCGCTCGGCATGAGCCGCGAGGAGATACAGAACTACGGCCTGAACTTCCAAGAGGACTTCTTCACTCGTCCGTATATCAGCGATTGGATTATCGACCGCGTGTTCGGGCCTCACGCCGGCTACGTGCGTGAGCACTTCCTGAACCATCTGCACGACGATATCTACGAGCTGCGCGAGCATGTGAACACCCAGCGCAAGGTAGAGGCCGTGTTTGCCGGCAAGGAGAGTACCGACGACGTGTGGATCCGCGACGGTCTGTACGCCCTCGTGGGCAACGTACTGTTCCTGCGCGACCGCAAGGATCCCAACAAGTTCCATCCGCGCATCAGCGCCCAGTTGGGCTTCACCTACGAAGCGCTCTACGACAACGACAAGGACGCGTTCAACCGCCTGTATAACGACTACTTCTATCGCCGCAATAACCGCTTCTGGTACCACGAGGCGATGAAGAAGATGCCTAAGCTGGTGAACGCCACTCGCATGCTGGTATGTGCCGAGGATCTGGGCATGGTGCCCGACTGCGTGCCCTGGGTAATGAACGAGCTTAAGATATTGAGCCTCGAGATACAGTCGATGCCTAAGGACAACAAGCTGAAGTTCGGCCGCCTGCAGCAGAATCCATATCGCTCGGTAAGCACAATCTCGACCCACGACATGAGCACTCTGCGCCAATGGTGGGACGAGGACTACGAGCGCGCTCAGGAGTACTACAACGACGTGATGTGGAAAAACGGCCCCGCACCTCACCCGCTACCCGGCTGGCTTGCCCGCGACATTGTGGCTCAGCACCTCTACAGTCCGTCGATGCTCTGCTTGCTGTCGCTGCAAGACTGGCTGTCGATCGACGAGGGCGTACGGCTTGCCGACGCCGATGCCGAGCGCATCAACGTTCCGGCCAACCCGCGTCACTACTGGCGCTACCGTATGCACCTCAACATTGAGGACCTGATTGAGAATGAGGACTTCAACCGCCAGGTGCGCGATTTGATTGCACAAAGTAATCGCTAATATTTATGTAAATTTGGAGAGGCTCGAAGGCGCGGAACGCTGATGAGAGCCCCTCCTTTTTTTCACATTAACACCTTCAAACCCAATCTTACATGAGAATAAGACAAACCATAATCGGCGTGATAGCAGCGATGTCGCTACCGCTTACAGCCGCGGGGCAAAGCGTAAGCTCGCCCGGCGGTAACATCCGCTTGGACTTCAGCATAGCCTCAGGCGGCGTTCCCACCTACGAGCTCTTCTACAAGGGCAAGCAAGTGATACGCCCGAGCCATCTTGGCCTTGAGCTGGCGAAAGACAAGCACGCGAGCAAGAAAGACAACGAGACCAACCTGATGGACGGCTTCGCAGTGGCCGGCACGAAGACGTCGACCTTCGACGAGACGTGGCAGCCCGTGTGGGGCCAGTACAAGAACATCCGCAACCACTACAACGAGCTGGAGGTGACGCTACGGCAGGCGAAGGAGAACCGCGAGATGGTGTTGCGCTTCCGCGTATATGACGACGGCATCGGCTTCCGATACGAGTTTCCGCAACAGCAGAGCCTGAACTACTTCATCATCAAGGAGGAGCATACGCAATTCGCCATGACAGGCGACCACACTGCATACTGGATTACCGGTGACTACGACACACAGGAGTATCCCGTACAAATCACACGCCTAAGCCAAATCCGCCCAACGATAACTCGCTGCGCCAATTGGGAAGGCGGACGCGCCACCGACAATCATCGTCCCGACAAGGACGTGCAGCGAGACGCAATCGTGTGGGACAACGCGTCGCAGACGCCGTTCTCGCAGACGGGCGTACAGACCTCACTTCAGCTCAAGACCGACGACGGCCTGTATATCAACATCCACGAGGCGGCCTGCGTCAACTACTCGACGATGCACCTCAACCTCGACGACCGTAACCTCGTGTTCGAATCGTGGCTCACGCCCGACGCCACCGGCAACAAGTGCTATATGCAGACTCCCTGCCTGACGCCGTGGCGCACGGTGATGGTGAGCGACGACGCGCGCGATATGCTCGCCTCAAGCCTGATACTGAACCTGAACGAACCATGCGCGCTCGACGACGTGTCGTGGATTAAGCCCACTAAGTTTTGTGGCGTGTGGTGGGAGATGATCGTGGGCAGCGGCTCATGGAACTACACCGACGAACTGCCAAGCGTACAACTCGACAAACTCGACTACACCAAGGTGAGGCCCAACGGACGGCATAAGGCCAACACCGCCGAGGTGAAGCGATATATCGACTTCGCGGCCGACAACGGCATAGGCCAAGTGCTGGTAGAGGGCTGGAACATTGGCTGGGAAGACTGGGCCACAATGTGGAAATACGACGTGTTCGACTTCGTGACGCCCTACCCCGACTTCGACCTAAAGGCACTTAACGACTATGCCCACTCGAAGGGCGTGCGGCTGATGATGCACCACGAGACCAGCTCATCGACACAGAACTACGAGCGTCATCTGGAGAAAGCCTACACACTGATGAATCAGTATGGCTACGACGCTGTGAAGAGCGGCTACGTAGGCGACATCATCCCTCGTGGCGA
>JAFVDY010000091.1 GCA_017478265.1 Muribaculaceae bacterium
AGCAGATAGAATCGGATATCGACTGCCGTTATGGGCACATTCACGTTAACCGATTTGGTCACATACTCCGGAATGAGGCTGTTCATCAAGCCGTAACGCACCTCCTCGTTGGGATAGCGCAACGTGTATTGCTCCCGGTTCGGATCATAGTCCTTGATGGTAAGGTAACCGCTCTGGTAGAACAGAGGCAGCACCGAGGTCATGCTCTCGGTGGGAGCGTCGAACTGCGCGGCCATCGCCTTGCAGCCGTCGAGCTCAGTGATGTCGGCACTAAACTTCTTGAGGCTTTTTATCAGGAACGTGGGCGTGCCGCTGCCGAACCAGTAATAGTCCAAATCTTGAGCCGCAAAAGCGCGGACAAGGCTAAAGGGGTTGTATACGGCATCGCCGCTTTTCGAGAAACGATAGCCATCGTAGTACTCACGCAACTTGTCGATGGCTTGCTCGCGGGTCAGTTGATACTGCTCGGCTATGCCGTCGATGCCGGGACTGAACGCGCTGAGCATCTCTTGCTCGGTGATGCCACAGATGGTAGCGTATTTGGGCAACATACTGATATTGGCCAGGTTGTTCAGCTCGCTGAATATCGACAGCTGAGAGAACTTGGTGATGCCCGTGATGAGAACGAAGCGCAGGTAGGGGTCGCAGTCCTTCAACGGAGCGTAGAGAGCGCGCATCATCTTGCGAACCTCGCTCAGTTTGTCCTCCTCGCCTATGTTGTTGAGCATTGGAGCGTCGTACTCGTCGATGAGTACTACCACTTTCTGATGATACTTCTCGTACGACTCGGTAATCATGCGCATCAGCCGGTCGCCGTGATTGCCTGTGTATGGCGACAGTCCCAAGCCTTTCTCGGCATAAAACAGCGCACGGTCGATTTGCTCGCTTATAGCCGTAAGCGAAGTCTCTTTTACCGACGCGAGGCTGAGTTTCACCACCGGATGCTTCACCCACTCGTGCTCAAGACTGTCTATCGCCAGACCCTCGAATAAATCGTGACGGCCCTCGAAGTAAGACTGCAATGTGGACACAAGCAACGACTTGCCGAAACGACGCGGACGACTCAAGAACACGTATTTGTATTCGTGCGTCATATCGTAGACCAAATCAGTCTTATCGGCATACTGATAGCCTTCCTCAATGATTTCACTGAAGGTCTGGATGCCTACCGGATATCTAACTCGTTTCTGCTCCATAACACTAATCGTTTGTTTCAACCCGCAAAGTTACAACATTCTATTGAGAAAAGCAACTTTTTACCCGTTTTTGCCATATTTTGGCGTTCGTAGGCGAAAAATCAAAATCGCCAAATTCCGGGGAAATTGGCGATTTCGATTTGGGTTTATTCCGACATCTGCTCGAAAGTGAGCTTGATGATGCCGATTGCCTCGAGTATCTCCTCTCGGGTGATGCACAATGGCGGAGCGAAGCGGATGATATGGTCGTGAGTGGGCTTGGCGAGCAGGCCATTGTCGCGTAGCTTGAGGCAGATGTCCCACGCCGTCTTATCCTTGATGGGGGTGGTGACAATGGCGTTGAGCAGGCCGCGGCCGCGCACCTCGACTATGAACGGCGAGTTGATTTTCTTAATCTCCTCGCGGAAGATTTTACCCATAGCCTCGGCGTTCTCCACCAGATGCTCGTCCTTCACCACCTTGAGCGCCTCTACCGCCACGCGCGCAGCGAGCGGGAAGCCGCCGAAGGTTGAGCCGTGCTCGCCCGGACGGATGTTGAGCATGATGTCGTCGTCGGCAAGGCAAGCCGACACTGGCAGCACGCCGCCTCCAAGGGCTTTGCCCAGGATTACAATATCCGGGCGAATGCCGTCGTGTTCGCTGCAGAGCATTTTACCGGTGCGGGCGATGCCGGTCTGCACCTCGTCGGCGATAAAGAGCACATTGTGGCTGTGGCACAGGTCGTAGCAGCGCTTCAGGTAGCCGTCGTCGGGAACAAACACACCGGCCTCGCCCTGAATGGGCTCGACAATGAACGCGCACACCTCGTCGCCATGCTCGTTGAGCGCCTGCTCGAGGGCGGCCACATCGTTATAGGGAATACGGATAAAGCCGGGCGTCAACGGGCCGTACTGGGCGTAAGAGCTGGGATCGTTGCTCATGGTGATAACGGTGACGGTGCGACCATGAAAGTTGCCCTCGCAGCAGATTATCTTAATCTTCTCGTTGGGAATACCTTTCTTCACCGCGCCCCAGCGGCGGGCGAGCTTCAAGGCGGTCTCAACGCCCTCGGCGCCGGTGTTCATCGGTAGCACCTTGTCGTAGCCGAAGTAGCCGTGCATAAACTCCTCATACTCGCTGAAAGCATCATTGTAGAACGCGCGCGATGTGAGGCACAGCACATCGGCCTGATCCTTGAGCGCCTTCACTATGCGCGGATGGCAATGGCCCTGGTTTACAGCCGAATACGACGACAGAAAGTCGAAATACTTCTTACCCTCGACGTCCCACACGTAGATTCCCTTGCCCTCGTGCAAAACCACGGGCAGCGGATGATAGTTGTGAGCGCCATACTGCTCTTCCATAGCTATATAGCGCTCGGTAGCGGTTAGTTTTTTCTCTTGACTCATTGTTGATTAATTGGTTATGTAATGGTTATATAGATTAAATCTTTTCTAATTCGCAACGCGACATTCCGTCGCACCTGAGGTAAAACCTCACAACGTAGCTTCCGGCTTGCGAGGCGCTTATCACGATGTCGTCGCCATCCTCTTCCGGCAATTCCAGCGAGCCGCCCCAATTGAGGTTCCACTCGTCGTTGGCGCGGAACTTGAACGAGCCGGCGGTGAAGGTCACCTCGCCCACCCACGCTCCTTCATCGGCATTGTAGTGGAGAGTATAATAATCCTTATCCCATCCGCCTACGGCTGTGCCTGTCAGCCCTATCGTGTTGATAGCATCGCCCACTGTCCAGCGCATCGTGTTCAAGTCGACTGTCACCTCGTAAAATCCTTCGTCAACGCCATTAACGTAGCAGCTTATATCGTCACCGCCATCCACGATAGCGCCCGGCCCGGATATCGACGAATTGTCGCCCCAAAGCGGGCTATCCCAGTTGTCCTCGCCTGAGCGGAACTTGAACGCCTCGCCAATGTAGCCATAGCCCTTGAACACGTTGTCCTTAGCCACGGAGCGAAGCGGAAATACCGTCTGCCAGCCGCTTTCGGAGCCTATCAAATATACAAACTCGCGAGTCTCGCCCTTCGGCGGAGTGATGGTATAGGTCATGGTGTTGAGGTCGATATGCACGGAGTAGGAGCTTGTGCCGGGCACAAATTTGGCGTAGAACGCGTCGCTCATGTCGCTCTTGCCGCCACGCACCACCGTGCCACTATACACGCCGTCGGCATCGACGCTCGCCGAGCCGCACGAGAAGCGCTCCTCATCGACGTCGTGGCCATAGCGATAAGCGCTCTGAGGCACAATCTTGAAGCACGCGTCTTGGCCGTAGGCCGCGAGCGTGAAGTCGAGCACGCCGTCGTTGCAGTCAACCAGCGGACTGCTGTATTCATAGTCGGGGCCGCCGTTGCCATAGCGGTCGGTTACATAATATTCGCTGTCGGGGGCGTTAAAGTCGATGGCGACATCGAGGCCGGGCGTCTCGGCTTTGTTCACAAACAGATATTGCCCCGTAATGTCGTTGAAGTAGATATCGTAGTCGCCGCTTTTCACCGGTATGTTGTCGCCGTTGGTCACTCCCACGCCGTAGGGGAAGGTCGCGGCGCCCCAGTTGTACTCCCAGTTGTTGTCGCCCACGAATTTAAGCTCGTGGTCGCCGTAGTGCGACACGCTGTAGCGCCAGTCGTGATTATGCTCCGTGTTCTTATAATAATAGCTGCCGTCGGTGGCGATCGAGTTGAGTCGCGTCATCGCGTAGCCTTCGGTTTGCGGATTCCACCCGTCAATGTCGCCGGCGATGCTGATGGTGCCGAACAGCTTCTCGTCGCCGCCGAAGTAAGGCTGGACGGTCACAGTTTTGTCGTTGGTGTAAACACTGACCTCACACAAGCCCGCCTTCAAAATCTTGATTTGGCTTTCGTCTTCGCCGCCGCAGGTAACTGTCCGCCCGTCGGCATAACCGAGGTCGGAGTAGCCCAACGCCTCAGCCCAACTGCCGGGAGTAGAGATGAGTTTAAACTCGGCGTTCTCCGGGAACCAGCCCACGTACCGCTGCATAGTGTTGTTCAACGGATACATCGGCACCAAGCCGCCGGCGGGAGCGATGGCGGCCACATTCCACGGCTTGCCGCCTATGCTGTTGCCCGTCAGATACCATAGCTTTGGAACCTTCTTCACAAAGTCTTTCAGGCCGAAGCTCACCTCGTTGGAGATGGCCGTCGAGCCGTCTACAATCCTAAACATCACCCTCGTTTCGCCTTCCAGCTGATTGTAGCCCAGCAGTTGGGTCACTATCGCCTGCATCTGCGAACCCGTGAAGTGCAGATATTCCCTATCCGCGGGCAGGCGATAGGCCAGCGTGTTGCCGTCCTCGCGCCCTGAGAGATACACTTTCAGGCGATAGGTCTTGGCCGGGTCGCCGTTATATATTTTCCAGCTGAAACGGGTGTCATAGATATTGTCGAATATGTAGTTGCCGGTGCCGCTATCGTCGGCAGCGTAAAGGTCGGCCACCGTGGCGCCGCTCGTGAGCACGGCGTACAGCTCGCTCACGTCGCCCGCATTCACCACACCGTCGCCGTTCACGTCGTACATATTGCCACTGGGCGCCGCCGAAAGATTCAATATTACTTCGTACAGCGTACTCACATCGCCCACGTTAATCTCGCCGTCGCCGGTCACATCGTAGGCCGCATAGGCCGCCAACGGCAGCATTGCCAGCAGTAATCCCAAAATCTTTTTCATCGCTCTAACTATTAAAAATTTCACTTTTCAATCGGCAAATTTAGCTATTTTCCACTAATCCACCAATATTTCTACTATAAAATTATATTCACCCGCCACGTCAGCACATAAAATAGAGTTGTTCAAAGTTATTTAAGTTGTTTTATAACGCCCACTTAAACGAGAAACAAGAAACGAGAAAAAAAACTAGCTCCGGCGGCGGTGGCAATGCCGCGCGGAGCGAGAAACGTGTTAGTGTGCAAATAAGATTTCAAAAAGGTGTGTGTGGTGGTTTTCCACGGTCTATATCGTCAAGTCAATCATAGTTTTACTTTAAAATTCTCTTAGTATAACTACTTTCATATATGTTGTTAAGTCAAACATTTCCAACTTCAGCCGTTTTGTTCGTTTCACGGTGCAAAGTAAGAAATTCATGCGGTAAAAAGCTTTCACACTACTGTTAATTAAGAGTTAAATTGACGAAAAACGGCTTTTTTGGCGTAATTTTGCCACAAAAATTTAACCGCAATGAAGAAATTTCTGACTTTAATCATGGCTTTTTCTGCTGTTTGCGCCATGGCGCAAACTCTCAACCGACCCGCGCCCGTAGCGCCCAAGTTTCTCCGGCCGGGCGACAAGGTGGCGTTGCTATCGCTCTCGAGCACTCCCACGCCGGGAGTGGTCGACGCCGGTGCCGCCGTGCTGCGCCGCTGGGGATTCAACGTGGTGGTGGGCGAACACGCCAACTCCGCGTGGCGCTCGTTTGCCGGAACGCATGAGCAGCGACGCGACGACCTCCTTCGCGCCCTGCGCGACCCCGAGGTGAAAGCGATCATCAGCAGCCGCGGGGGCTACGGCGCCGCCAACGTGCTGGCGCTCAGACCCGTCGACACTCTGCGCAAATACCCAAAGTGGATTATCGGATATAGCGACATCACCGGCTACCTGAGCGCCGCCACTCGCGCCGGGTTCCAGTCGATTCACGCCAATATGTGCGGCGCGCTCAAGGACACCGACGGCAACGACCCGGCAAGCGAGGTGCTGCGCAACCTGCTGCTGGGCGAACGCCCCGAATACTCCTTCCCGGGCAACAAGTTCAATGTGCAGGGCAGCGCCGAGGGCATCGTGGTGGGCGGCAACATGAGCGTCTTCCGCGACATAGCCGGCTCGCCATACGACTTCCTCGACCCGGCTTTCACCGACGGACGCGACATCATCCTCTTTTTCGAGGACGTGGGCGAGCCGTTCGCCAAAGTCGACAGAGCTCTTCTACAGCTGCAACTGCGCGGCGTGCTGCACCGCGTCAAGGGCATCATCGTGGGCCGATTTACCGACTATACGCCAGCGCGAGGCTACTCCGACATGAACGAGATGATAAGCGAGTACCTGACAAAAATGGGGCTCGACAGCCCCGTCTGCTACGACTTCCCCACCGGACACGACGAGAGCTGGAACTACCCCCTGATTGTGGGCGGAACAGCCCGACTCAACATCGCCCGCGACAAGGTCACCCTCAACTTCATCAAATAACAACCTCGTTATAAACCACAAATTAAACAAAGTTGCAATCGCTAATTTTTCGAATTAGTTTGGGAATTTTAAACTACAAATTTAACGAATTTGACGAATTTGACAAATTAATTATTTAAGAGCATTTGTGTTCAAATAATTATTAATTGTTTAAGTTGTTAATTAGTTGACCCCAAGTTGTTGTCTTATATCGTCCGCTTAAACGAAAAACGAAAGAACGAGTAACGAAATCGTGTTTCTGAAAAAACTGTCAATACTCAACTACAAAAACATCGCCGAGGCGCGACTCGCGCTCGCCGACGGCGTCAACTGCCTGATCGGCAACAACGGTCAGGGCAAGACCAACGTGCTCGACGCCATCTATTGCCTGAGCGTGTGCCGCAGCTTCAACGGAGGCGGCGAGGCGAGCCTGATCCGGCACGGCGAACAATACGTCATGCTGCAAGCGGAATATGAGCGGCGCGACGCCACCGAGGAGGTCACGTTCTCGCTACAGCGAGGCGGACGTAAGGTGGTGCGGCGCGGCGGAAAGGAGTATAAGCGGCTCAGCCAGCACATCGGGCTGTTGCCCGTGGTGATGGTGTCGCCAATGGACATCGACCTCATTCGCGGCGCGGGCGACGAGCGACGGCGACTCATGGACATGATCATCTCGCAGGGCGACAAGGAATACCTCGACGCGCTCATACGCTACAACAAAGCCCTCGAGCAACGCAACTCTATGCTTCGCCACGAGTTTCGCGACCCTTTGCTATACGAGAGCGTCGAGGCCATCATGGACGCCACAGCCGCGCTCGTGCACAACCGGCGAAGCCAATGGATTGAGCGCTTCACGCCCATCTTCATGCGCTTCTACAACGCCATCGCCGGCGAAGGCGAGAAGGTGGCGCTAAGCTATCGCTCACACCTCAACGACGCCACCCTGCTAGCCCTGCTCGACACCTCGCGCGAACGCGACCTCGCCTTGGGCTACACCTCGCGCGGCGTGCAACGCGACGACATTGAGCTGCAGCTCGACGGCTACTCGATGCGACGCACCGGCTCGCAAGGGCAATGCAAAACCTACACCATCGCTCTGAGACTCGCGCAGTACGAGTTCCTGCGTATGAACAACCCCACCACGCCCATACTCCTGCTCGACGACATATTCGACAAACTCGACGCCACACGCGTCGAGCGAATCATAAAGGTGGTGACCGAAAGCCGCGACTTCGGACAGATTTTCGTCACCGACACCAACCGTACCCACATCGACACCATCCTCGCCGGAGCCAGCGGCAACCACGCACTATGGCACGTCGAGCAGGGTGTCGTCACCCCGGTAACAACCTATAGCGGACAACAGCGATGAAACGACGTGACGCACAATCTATAGCACAGGTAATAGCCGGTTTTATGCAGGACGAATACTCCGACCGCGCCAATCTCGCACTGCGGGCAAGCGCACTATGGCCCGAGGTGGTGGGACCGGGTGTGAACCGCTACACCACGCGACGATGGGTCAAGGACGGTGTGCTGCACGTGGCCATCAGCAGCGCGTCGCTGCGCGGCGAACTCAACATGAGCCGGCGCGCGATCATCAACCGCCTCAACGAGCGCGTGGGAGCCGAAGCCATCACCGAAATCTATTTTCACTAACCCCCTCTAACCTCTAACCCCTAACCTATTATGACTCAAGATATCGACCAATCGCTCTTCCGCGCCGTCAAGGAGGTGCAACTGCGTTTCAGCGACCTCGACACGCTCGGACACGTCAACAACTCGGTCTACTTCTCTCTGCTCGACCTCGCCAAAAGCGACTATTTCGACAAGGTGCAGGGCAAAAAGCTCGACTGGACCAACGTCACCATCGTACTCGCCAACGTCAACTGCTCATTCTTCAAGCAAATTCTTTACGACGAGCCTATCGCCGTCAAAACGCGCACCGCCGCCATCGGCGACAAGAGCCTCACACTCGAACAAATCATCGTCAACACCGCTACCGGCGAGCTGAAATGCCTCAGCCGCTCAATCATGGTCTACATCGAACCCAAAACGCTCACCCCCGAGTCTCTCCCACCCCACTGGCGCGACGCCCTCGCCGCCTACGACCACCTCTAACCCCGCCCTAAGGACGCGCCATGGCGCGTGTTGCGTCCGCGCAGGGGCTGCGGGCTGCGCCCCACATAGTCCGCTGGCGCGTCCAATGTGGGGCTAACTAAAGTGCTACCTCTGGCGAGGTAGACAGGGGGCCGGCGATACCCACACAAACCGTCGCCCGACGGGCGACCCCAATCAGTGCCCGCTCATGCCGACTGCGAAGCAGTCGCCACCATGCTACACCCGGGCGACGCATGCGTCGCCCCTACACCGACCACCGCCCGCCGTTGCCGCCCAACGCCGGCCGAAGGCTTGAGGGTCGTTGGGCAATTTTTAATTTTTAATTTTTAATTTTTA